>CAYHQN010000096.1:0-16918 GCA_964358545.1 uncultured Tangfeifania sp.
AGGACGACTGGGACGAAGGGGACGACTGGGACGACTGGGACGACTAGGAAGACTAGGACGACTGGGACGACTAGGACGAAGGGGACGATCCTAACTTTGGAGTAGAGACCCATTTTTCACTTTAATGTAATTTGTGTGATTCGTGGTTGCAGGGGGTTATCTTGCTACCACCACCTCCCCCATCCTGTTAATTCTTTCATTCTGCAAATCCTGATTCAGACAATTTACGGGAATCCGGTTCAGTAAGCACAACCAGGCACTACATAAATGCGGGCAAAAAATGATCGCAAATATTTATGGCCAATTTGACGATCTTTTTAAACAATATGTTTACTTTTGATAAAGGCTTGAATACAAAAGGTATGGATACCCGATTTATTCTCAGGGTAATAAAGTACTTTTGGATAGGGAATAAAGAAATTAGCCCCAAACCGACAAATACCGTTACTAAACTGTTTATTGAATTAGTATTAATTGGACTTAAATATAAATCGGACAAAAATAATTTAAAACGAAAAATATGGGATATAGTTTTTCTTTTAAAAATGCAAATGCTGTTGGTCACTTAGTTGAAGGGAATATTTATACATTTCTTGACCAGACACTTTCATCTGCTACATTCTATCAGCCAAACATTGAGTTTCTGCATCGGCTAATTGTAAGAACTGAAGAGGACTTTTTCACTTCAGAATTCTATTGGAGACATCAATTTCAAGACCTTATGGCCTTACGAGATGAATGGAAAGATATGGAACGTATTTTTGAACAATCAAGAAACGGTAATTCTGACAGTGACAAATGGCAAAACAGAAGACGATTATTAAACTATTTATATAAAGTTTCAAAGTTGCTTTCAAGATGTAGAATAAAGACATTTCTAATACCAGGCTTAAACAACGCTTCAATAAATGATGCCTTTTACAGCCGAATGATGCTGAGGGATTTGGTTAGAATTCATCCTGGAGATTCAGCTCTAATATTACAATTAAAAGAGAGAATCCCTGTAAAAGGTATCAGTATTTTAAATGCGTTTTCAAAATTTGAAACTGCATATAATAAAATAGAACAGTGGCCCGGTGTTTTAATTTGGAATGAGAACGACTCGTTATTCATTCCAGTAAAGTACACGGACGATTTATATAGAATTTATGATATTTTGAGATTTGAAAAGGAATCGTTTGCTTACCTTAAAAAGGAATTTGCTGACAAATTTAAAGAAAATAAATATGCTTATATTTTTCATTTAAGCGATTTGCATTTCGGTAGTAAAATTGCTGAAAGAAGCAAATTAAGGACAATTAAGATATTGGAGAAACAACTTAACGAGTTAGAAGATGCATCAATTGCATTGCCTTTGATAACAGGAGATTTAATGGATTCACCAAGCGAGACAAACAAAAATAATTACAATGATTTTTCAGAATTGCTAAAAGCTAAAGGATTTGATGAACCAATCCACATTTTAGGTAATCACGACATTGACACAAGTGGCATTTTTAAACGTGTTACAGAACAAAAGGCAATAATTACCTCCCTCTCATCTGGTAAAAGAATTGAACTTATCGAAGAATTGAATCTTGCGATAATTAAATTTGATTCCAATACTGGAGGTAATCTTGCGCAAGGAGAAATCGGAAATACGCAATTGATGGAGATTGGCAACGAAATGGATTCCATTAAAGATAAAGAAAAATATACATTCATAGCTTTACTTCATCATCACCCGAAAGTAATTGAAAATCCAGATTGGTATGCACGTGACTGGTATGAAGCATTCCTCGGAAAGAATGTCATAGAGACGACAATGAAACTAACCGATGCTGATCTATTTTTAGAATGGATTTGTCTAAGAGGTATAAAATATATTCTCCACGGACATAAACACATACCCAAAATTTATAACCACAAAGAAGTATCAATAATTGCTGCAGGTTCTTCAACAGGGAATGTTAAACATAAGGAAGTTGGAAAAACATATCTTACTTACAACCTTATAAAGTATGACATCGAAAATAAAAAGCCTGTTTCGTGTTCAATTATTGCGGAAGATATATTGGGTGCAGGAGCAAAAAATATTCTATTACATGATTTTTAATGAAAACGGTCTGGGGCTAACGAGCCGGCAGTCGAGCAATGTGGGCGGTATCCGAAGGCTGGCATTCACCAAACCTGCAAATGTTAAAGATAAGCATAGATAAGAACAAGTAAAAACCCGCACTGCGGCTGCCGGCTAGGTGTTATGTGTAAACTATTTAAAAATGACCACATGAAAACATGTCTGACCTTATTTTTATCTCTTTTAACAAGTTACTGTTATTGCCAAGTAATAAATATTGAGGCTCATAAGAAAAATATTGTTGTTTTAGGTTATATTAATAAGGACGCCCCAACATTTGTAGGTACAGGATTTCTTGTTGAAATTGAATCAATTCTTCACTTGGTGACAGCTAAACATGTTGTCACTTTTCAAGGCCCTAAAGGTGAACTAACAAATCAATTTAATGATAAAAACTTATTTGCTTTTTTTAATACAAAAAATGGACGAATTAAATATAAAAGTATTTCTGAGATGAAGAATAGGGACCATTTAAAATGGTTAACCGCTAATGATTCCCTTGTTGATATTGCGATACTCCCTTTTGATACTGATACAATAACTGATGATCTCAGAACTATCCCACAATCTAGCTTTCTGGGGACAAATCGACTTTTTGAAACATATGATATCTATTTTGTATCCTATCATCCTGATCTTGTGAGACCAGATGATTTTAACCCAATTTTTAGATCTGGGAATATCAGTAGGATAAATAAAGATAAGACAATCCTTTTGGATGCATTTGCGTTCCCTGGAAATAGTGGAAGCCCCGTTTTTCTAAAAAGTTCTTCCATTAGGTTTGATAGCAAAGTTATGTATCTAGGTGGCGATCCATTAGGCGATAAATTTATAGGTATAATTGGAGCCTATATTCCATATGACGATATTGCTATCAGTGTCCAGACGCAAAAACCACGAGTTGTGTTTCAAGAAAATTCCGGGATTGCTGTTATTTGGAGTATTGACTTTATAAACGATATTATAAATGGAGAGAAATCAAAGGAACAAATAAAATATATTAAGAAATCCCTTAAATAGTCTACCCACACTAGCCCGGATTTGCAATTAGGGGGGCGGAAGAAATTAATGAACATGCAAATAGGTGTTGCTGATTTTGCCGTTTTAGCAAAAAACTAAATAAATAGGTTCAAAACCAAGCCCATAATCGAGTAGACTGTCCCGCCAGATAACCTGACCGAGAGCGCCTCTCACACTACTATACCCTTCGACCGCGCTCAGGGTAAACCAGACGGGTCTTGTATACGGCGGTTCGCTAAACAATCGGATGCTTCCCCCGCTGGCGCGGTTTTGCAATCCGTGCCCTTACAATTGACCCCAAAGACTACATTTGCATCACAGCAATATTCCAGGAAAGAGCCATGAACAGAATTTCCATAATCCCGATGATCTCCAATTTGTAACTTTTGACGGTTAGTGCCGTGTAAACATTTTTGCAGAAAGGGCCCGGATCGCAAATCCGTGCCAGCGGGGACATCAAGGGATTTGCGAACTTGAAAAAAATGATCATTTTTGATAGTATCAAATGATAGTATCAATGAAGCCGCCTTACGACATTACACCAATAACAGGCGGTATGCGTCATATTGAAAATTTCTGCAGGAATTAAAATATACGTTAATAATTTTTTGCGCATTTCAACAAAATAAAATATTTATACTTATCTTTGGCGTTAGTAACGATTGCCGTAACTATGATTTTAACTTTTGGTGATAAGGAAACTGAATTAATTTGGTCCGGTATCAGAGTGAAAAATATGCCACTTGAAATACAAAATATTGGCCGACGAAAATTAAGAATGTTAAATAACTCACAAACAATAAATGATTTAAGAATTCCTCCATCGAATAGACTTGAAAAGTTGAGTGGCAATCTTGAAGGTTTTTTCAGCATCAGGATTAATAATCAATGGAGAATAATATTCCAATGGAGTGAAGGGCAATCGGAACAAGTAAAAATTATTGATTATCATTAAGAATAGATTGATTATGGAAACTTTAGCAAATATACATCCCGGAGAGATTCTTTCAGAAGAATTTCTAAAACCAATGAATATCACTGCCTATAAATTATCCAAGGATATTGGAATACCACAAACCAGAACATCTGCCATATTAAAAGGAGAAAGAGCAATAACCGCTGATACTGCGCTTAGACTGAGTTTGTATTTTGAAACTTCACCCAAATTCTGGTTGGGATTGCAAGACGATTATGATTTGGAGGAAGCTTTTAAAAACAAACAGGCAGAACTAAATCGGATCAAGAAAAAAGAAGATTACGCCGCCTAATCGAGTAGACTGCCCCTCCAGATAAACTGACGGGAAGCGCCTCTCACCCCCGCTTGCGCGGAATACCGGTCCCTGAGCGAAGTCGAAGGGTCACATTTCCACATTTCCCAATTTCCACATTTTCTTATCTTCTCCCAAACGGAATCGTAATTCCCAGCCAAGGGACTGCCACCAGACTGCCAATTCCATTCCCGGCAGGGATCATCAGTCCGTAATCCAGTCCGGCCTCCCTGATGATTTGCCTGGCGCCTACCATGATGATCATCGCGCCATCAGATCCCGCGAAAAAGTAGTTTTCCGTGAGCAGGTAGCTGCGTGGCCCGACCCGGTACATTCCTATCAGGTTGATCATGGGCGAATTTGCAATGGATCCCCCGGCAAAACCATAACCAACGCCCAAACTGATATTTCTGTCCCTTGAACCAACAGTTGCCAACCCGTAAAAAATGCCAAAACCTGTCTTGGATTCGCCGAGTACGCTCCCTGCAAGAACGCCGGCCCCCACGTTGAACTTATCTTTGGACAGCGGAATGGATACTTTGGCAGTAATCCAGGCAGGCGTCGAGGCGCCGGCAAAAAGGAAGGCAGGAATAAGTCCGCCGCCAACCGAAACGTAATCGTTGATTCCGACGGCAAAAGAGTTCATGAGTACCCAGATATTCTGGTAATAGCCCTCTCCCTTTTTCAGGCCATAGCCGTTGGGGGAAAAGAAACTGCGGGTGGACTGTGGATTCGCGAACCAGAATTTGCCGCCTTTCAACTGTTTGCTGTCGACAGCCACCATGGATTTGATATCCTTCTGCAGGATGGTCAGATCGCCCAGTTTCTGGGACCTGAAAAGAACCTTTGCCGAATCACTGGCAACGATCTCGCCGGTATAGCCGTTCCCGTCCTTCGTCTCCAAACGAAAAATTTTCGAACCCGGCTTATCCTGGGAAAAGCCACAGGTAATGGTTAGAACCAAGAGCAATGTCAGGAAAAATGTCAGGAATATTTTCATGGTAATCGTTATTGGTAATATAAAATGTCTACACCAACATCTCTTTGCTCAAAGGTACGAAATTAAAGATCCATTTCCTGACCCTTCTGCTCCGCTCAGGGAGCGGCGCACTGGAAGATGAGCTGTTGAGAATATAAGAATAGGAGACCGGTCCCTGACCAAAACCGAAAGGCTCTGTACAACTCTGTACAACTCTGTGAAACTCTGTGTAATATTCCAAAACCTCCGCAAATCGATTTATTTAGAATCATTCTTCTTAACCCTTGATTTTCAGTCATTTATTTGTTATGAATTGATATATTTATATATTTGGAATGTTGTATAACCATTCTTCTAAACTATTTTTAAGTGTATGCCTTTACATCTCAAACGATTACTTATGACGGGGGTCGTAATTGTCTCCCTGTTTTTACTCCTCAAACATGCCCTAACTCCTGATTCTTTTGGTCAGTACGGCCATTACAGGGGTAATTCAATGGCTGAAATTGCGGCCCTTCCTGTCCATTATACAGGAAACAGTAGTTGTGTCAGTTGCCACGACACCATCATTACGATGAAGAGCGAGAGCTATCACAGTGACCTTTCCTGCGAAGGTTGTCATGGCGCTGCTTACAAACACATCGCGAGTCCCAAAACCGAGAAACTGATGAAACCTGATTCGAGGGAATTTTGCGGCAAATGCCACTCCATCAACCTGGCCAGACCAGAAAAGGCCATCGTGCAGGTGAATATCAAGGATCATCATCCCGAAAAGAATTGCATCAAATGCCACAATCCCCATCAGCCATGACAGAGAAAAAAACAAGTTTATCCCGTCGCAATTTCTTTAAGAATGCCGGGATCGCAGCAGGAACACTGGTGGCTGCCTCCACCCTGCCGGCCTTTGATGCTGTATTGTTTGCAGCTGTAAAACGAAACACCAAAGGTTCCTGGTACGGTATCGCCATCGATATCGAAAAATGCATTGGCTGCGGAACCTGTGCCAAAACCTGCAAAATAGAGAATGATGTTCCCCAGGAACCCTTCTTCTTCAGAAGTTGGGTCGAACAGTACACCATCAAGAAAGATGGAACGCTCAAAGTTGTCTCCCCCAATGGCGGGATAGACGGATTTACCCAATCAGTACCGGCTGAGGAGATTGAGAAAACCTTCTTTGTGCCAAAGATGTGTAACCATTGTTACAAATCCCCTTGCATACAGGTTTGTCCGGTAGGTGCCACCTTCGAAACAGATGAGGGCATCGTGCTGGTGGACGAGAAGTATTGTATCGGATGCAAATATTGCATTCAGGCCTGCCCGTACGGCTGCCGTTACTTCCATCCCGACAAGCATGTCGTCGACAAATGCTCCCTCTGTTTTCACAGAATAAAAAAAGGGTTGAATCCTGCCTGTATGGACAATTGTCCCACCAAAGCACGCATCTCTGGTGATCTGAACGATCCGGAGAGCGCCATTTCTAAATTTATCAGGACAAAAAATGTGTATGTTCTTAAACCACATTTGAATACAGGAAGTAAATTGTATTACAACGCACTAAATCAGGAGGTAAGATAATATGAACCCGGAATTTGAACAATTGTATCAGGCACTTTCGAAAGTAGATGGATACATCTACCCGAACGAAATAGAGCTCAGCTGGTCCATTCTCATCGTTTTGTATCCTTTCATCACAGGACTGGTTGCAGGAGCATTCATTCTTGCATCATTGGAGCGTGTTTTTAATGTAAAATCGTTGAAACCCACTTATGTGATTGCCTTGTTAACCTCATTTGCCTTTTTACTGGTAGCCACTATGCCGTTGATTTTTCACCTTGGTCAGCCGTTAAGGGCATGGGAGATCATGATTACACCTCATCTTACCTCGGCAATGGCCATATTTGGGTTTGTCTATCTCTGGTACCTTATGATCGTTTTGGTGCTGGAAATCTGGTTCGATTACCGCTACGATCTGGTAATCTGGGCAAGAGAAACCACCGGATTGAAAAAATGGTTGTACATCGCCCTGTCACTTGGCAGCGATGACATCTCCGCCAAGTCGGTTAAACTGGACCAAAAACTGGGATATATTGTAACCGTGATAGGTATTCCTTCCGCTTTTTTGCTTCACGGCTATGTGGGATTCATCTTCGGGTCGATCAAGGCAAACCCCTGGTGGTCGACGGTGATGATGCCGATCATCTTCCTCTTTTCGGCCATGGTATCCGGGATTGCACTGGTGATGGTGTTGTTCATCCTGATCAACTACATCCGGAAACAGAAAATTGACATGCTGTGTCTCGACACTATTGCCAAGTACCTGTTTTACATCATCATCATCGACTTTACGATGGAGTCGCTCGACCAGATACACCGTTTTTACGAAGCAGAAGAGTCGTTCGAGATCATTTCGCTGCTAATATCGGGACATTTGAATTTTACTCTTTTGATCATGCAGATCGGTGTCGGGATGATACTGCCTCTTGCAACGCTTGGGATATTACAGTTTTACAAACCCAAAGAAAAGCTACGGCAAACGATCTACCTGATCACAGGCATTCTGGTGCTGATAGGTATTTTCTTCATGCGTTGGAACGTGGTGATCGGTGGCCAGCTCTTCTCCAAAAGCTTTCTGGGCTTCACCAGCTTTAAGCTATCGCTGATAGGTTCGGAGGGCTTCCTGATGGCCAGCATCTGGCTGATCGTACCCTTCTTTATCCTGGCGTTTCTATTGTGGATCTTCCCACCGTGGAAGAAGACGCCGGTGGAACATTAACCCTTTAAAACTAAACTAATGGCTGAACAAAAATTGACCATGAAGGAGCTTGAGAATCGCCTCAACTCCTTTGATGAAAGACTCAGCCGAATTGAAGCCCAGCTTAGCGCCGGATTCACCGCGGGCCATTCGGTAAGGGTTGCATCATCTGCCTCTCAAATGGACCAGGAGGAGGAGTTTGCCAATCCTCTTTCCGAATCCAAGGTTTTCGAGCATGGACTCGCCTGGATTGGAAGCGCAGTCCTGTTGCTTGGAATGATTTTCACCATGTTGTTTGTGCACAATGCCTTTGGGGGAATCGCCTCATTTGTACTTGGTATCTCTTCGGCGGCGCTTACTTTTTTCCTCTCCGGAATCCTGAAGAAATCATTGAGTTACATGGCTTTCATGTTCACAATTTGTGCCCACTTGCTGATCTTCTATGCTTTGCTGAGGCTTCATTTCTTTTCAGACACGCCGGTCTTAGGCAATGTTTGGATTGCCTTGGTATTGATGCTCGGATCAGTGGCCTTTCTCTTTTACAAAGCCGATTTGGCCAAATCCCAACTTATGGGGTTTATTGCCTATACCTTGCTTCTCGTAACGGCGTTGTTGGCAGACCGGACGCAGGTTACCCTCTCACTTTTCGTTGTGGCAACTGCCGCAGTTCTCTATTTTCTTAACAGGAATGGCTGGAGCACCCTGTTAATCCTTTCCATTTTTATGGTGTACATCGGTCATATACTCTGGCTGATTGGCAATCCGCTCTCAGGACATCCGGTAGCTGCAGTTTTGACACCACAATTCAATGTCATCTACCTATTTCTATATGCTATAATTTATTCGGTAGTGCCCTTCCTGAAACAATCCGGGAAGCTATCGGCCGAGGTGTCCAACGCGACGGTGATCCTCAACAGCATGGCCTTCTCTGTACTGCTCCTGCTAATAGTACTCACCTTCTACACAAAGAGTTACATCTGGATTTTCCTGGGTATTTCCATCACTTGTCTGATCTATTCCATCGTTCTGAATTACAAGATCAGCAGCCGGTTCGACTCTTTCTTCTATGTCAATCTTGGCTTTATGGCACTGAGTATTGCAGCTTTCGGCTACGCCGACCTGCCGGGATCGTTCCTCTTCCTTGCCTGGCAAAGCATGGTGGTACTGGCCATTGCGATCTGGTTCAGGTCTAACCTGATTGTACTGATGAACACCGCATTGTACACGGTTATCCTTGTTGCCTACCTTATCGCCTCCAACCCGATCGATTCCTACAACATCTCTTTCACCCTGATTGCCATCGCTTCCGCCCGAATTCTGAACTGGCAGCAGAAGAGGCTGGAGTTAAAAACAGATGCCATCCGGAACTTTTATCTGGCGATCACCTTCTTCATCATGCTTTACACTTTGTACAATGCAGTTGCCCTGGATTATGTTACCATCTCATGGGGTTTAGCCGCAGTTGCTTACATGATCATGAGTGTAATTCTCAGTAATGTGAAATACAGGTGGCTGGCATTTTTGACACTGTTGGCGGCTGTTGTCCATCTTTTCATGTACGACATTTCAAAGATGGGCGTTGGTTACCGAATCGTGGCATTCATTTTTGTCGGATTGATCATTCTGGGGGTTTCTTTCTACTATACCAAGAAGCTGAAAGGCAGCAAAAATGAATACGTCAGGCCAAGTTAATTTTGTGTTTCATATGTAAGTGACTAGAAAACGGGAAATAACTTTGGATATAGTGCTTTTGTAGGTTACGGAAGTTTCTGGATTGGTTTGGGAATAATCTGGATTTTAAATTTCTATAAGATTTATGAATCGAGCACAACAGATGTCGGGTACTACCTTGTTGCCTGGACACTTTACATGGCTATCTTGTCTGTCGCTTCGTTACGTATATACATAAAGCCATGGCAGTTACCTTGCTGACGTTGTTACTTGGCTTTATTCTTTTGGATTTTGGACGTTTCGTTGATCCGGTATGGAATAAAGTGGCCGGGATTGAAATACTATTTTGGGATACCATGTCCGTTTGCATAATCAGCTGACCTTGACAATGGTCTCAGTCACAATCGGTGCCTTTTTTTGGGTTAAACTATCAATATTGTAATTTTCAAATATGATAGCAATGGCAATTTTTAACAGGAAGGTAAATACCAATGAACCAAGTGAAAATATCATCGCAGCGGTTCTAATTTCTGTCAATGAAGGTGTGTAAACATAAATCTGTCCTAAAACATCAGGCGTAAATCCAGGGATGATCAGGGCTATCCCTTTTTCTACATAGACGCTGGCATAAATGAGAACTGCACCAATATTTAACGTTATAAAATTTTTCCTGGTACCTGGAATCAGGAAAAGAACAAAAGCAATGCATCCCATGATAATAGATGACCAGCTGTAAGCCACCAGTTCTTTGTTGTCGCCAATGCCAAGCAGCAAATATTTCCAATAGAGGACATGCTCTGTTCCTGAATAAAACTCCTTAAAAAGTTCGGCAACCGAAAAGAAAAGATAAATAAACATCGAGTAAACCATCAATTCAGCGATGGTCCATATAGCCTCATCTTTAATTTCGAACTTAGTTATTTTCCTGAGTATTTGGAATAAAATCAAGAGAATAGCCGGACCGGAACAAAATGCGGAGGCTAAAAACCTTGGTGCAAGTAAGGCACTGTTCCAGAACGGGCGCGCAGGCAATGCATTGTAAAGAAAAGCAGTTACCGTATGAATGGAAACAGCCATTGGGATGCTGAATAAGACAAGCCATAACACAAATGTTTTATTGTACTGTTTTTTGTAGAAAGTGCAATAGAGCAAATAGGTAACAACGACTGAATTTATTATCAGATAGATGTTGAGTGCGAAAAAGTCCCATGAAAGCAGTGAGTATGGGAAGTTCATCGTCCCAACGATTGGTAACATATGCCAGAACCTGAGTGGCCTGCCTATATCTACTACGATAAAGGAGATGCACATAATGACCGCACAGACCGCCAGCAACTCTCCAAATATTACGATTTCTTTAATTGGTTTCCAATTGTAAATATAAGCCGGGATAACCAACATAACAGCAGCGGCAGCTATTCCGACCAGAAAGGTAAAATTTCCTATGTAGAACGCCCATGATACCGAATCTCTCATATGGGTTTTAATCAGTCCGTCGCTTAGCTGAGCAGAATATCCAAATCCTCCCCAAATAATCAGTAACACCAGAAAAGTCAGCCAGGCGTAATATGTTTTACTTCCCCGGAGGGTTATCTTTCCACAATCGATTATAAAATGAAAAAAATTCATATTAGAATTTGTTGATTTTTTATCTAATTGAAACTATATAAACTATTAGATCCCGAAGAAATAATAAAATTTTGGTTGAGTGTTTAGTTCTTGTTTCAAAACGAGAACCCGCTTATTTGCAAGAATGTACCTGACTTCGCTTTCAGGATCCAAAAGATTTCCAAATTTTCTTGCGCCTACCGGACAAATTTCAACACATGCCGGGTATTTGCCCTCTCTTGTTCTCTGAACGCAAAATGTGCATTTTTCTACAACACCTTTCATCCTTGGTCTATTTCCCAAATAGTGCATTTCTGTATTTATTTCTTCTGCCGGAACAGTGGGCTCGCCCCAGTTAAAATGCCTTGCACCGTAAGGACAGGCTGCCATGCAATATCTGCAACCAATGCACCAGTTGTAATCAATAACAACTATTCCATCAGGTTCCTGCCAGGTTGCCTTAGCCGGACACACCTTTATACATTGAGGGTTTCTACATTGCTGACAACCAACCGGTAAATAAAAATGATCTTTGTCCGGAACTGTTTCCGGATTATATTGTACTGTAGAATACGCAAAATCTATCCCCTTCTCCTTTTCCATTTGAAGAACCTGTATCCAGTGAATTTGTGGATCCCTCGACTGGTTGTTCTCTTTCACACAAGCATAAACGCACCTTCTGCATCCAATGCATCGGGACAAATCAAGAGCATAACCAAATAAAGTTTCTTCAAGGGCTGGTTTTGCCGATAGATGAAAATCTTTGTGGTACTTTTCTTTGTATTCGATTACCAGATTCTTAATTAAATCGTCAACCTCCTTTTTCGTCAATGTCCTAAAGTTCATTTGAAGGAATTCATCAACTTTCTTCATATTACAACCAGAAAGAGCAAGTGCTGAAAATGTTGCTAATGACAGATTTTTTAAAAATATCCTTCTTGAATTTTCCTTTTTCATTTCAGTTATAATATCGATTCATAATGTTATTTAATATCTGCCTGCCGCATTGGTGGCGGTTCCGGTTTTAACGCATTGAATTTTGGAGAGTGAGGATTGTGACAATGAACACAAAGCAGATATTCTTTTTCCCCGTTCCATTCGCCTGTTCTCTTTCCATGGACACCAACTTTCCAATCGCGCAATTTCTCGCCATGACACTGACCGCAAAGCTTATACGACTCCTTGAAATCCAATAATTTTCCACTGGCAAGCTTGAGAGAGTCTCTGTTTTTAACATCGTGGCAGTCGAGACACCACCTGTTTTCCTTGTCATGATTAAAAATTGCTGATATATCATCATGCCATTTTACCAACTCTCTTTTCACTGGATTGGGTGGAAAATTTGCATGACAATCAGTACAAGGGAAAATCCCATCGCTGAATGGGGGTGCTTCGACCGCATATTCATTTGTTTTTTCAGGCTTTTTACTTGCGTTTTTTAAGGCAGAGACCTTATGTGTTTCATTGTCGTCTGATTTTTTATCGTCGCAACTAAGTATCAGGTAGCAAAAAAGCATCATAATAATAACCGAAATTTTTATGTTTTTGTAATTTTTGTCTTTCATAATTAGTTTACTTTTCAGTTATAATAAAAGGCGGCTTATCATATCAATAGCATAAGCTATAGAAAGGCACCTTATTTGTTGCAACGAAATCGGATAATTAGTATTACCGCATAAACATAATGCAATAATGATTTAAACTTAACAAAAAAATTAAATTAAATAGTAGATCCTTAAACTGTTTGTACATTCTATTCAATCTATTAAAATAGAGCTAACTTCATCCATAAATATCCACATCGTGTGCCCTGATTGGCAATAGGTCAAGATACCAGTTATTCCTGGCGATCTCAATTTCAAGACAGCCGGTCCGGTAAACGGTATTCCTGAGCAACTGACTACTGTGCGTGGACAGCCAGGAATTGCGGGTATCCACGTATTGTGAGATCCATATTTTTTCGTCACCCCCATTTTTGGGTGTCCTTTCGGGAAACCTCTTCCTGAGAAACATCATGATACTGCCGCTGTGAATGTACGAATCGTAAATCACGAGGGCCGACAATGGAAGTGAAAATCCATTGTCATCCATCCATTGCATGGCCGGCTGAAAATAGCGAAGGTCAAAGAAGCGATCCTGGACCTGCTGCATGACCGGATCATTTTTCCCGGCATCCTTCAACAACTGTTTAAAGACCGAATCATTCACCAGCGGCTCGACACCGATCTTTGTCAGATAAGGGGCAATGGCGGAACTGTAAATGCCGTTGCTGTTGACATACATCTCCAGCAACTCCTCCAGGTTGCCGTACTCAGTCGTCTGGGACCTTCCGTAGGAGATCTGTTTGACTTTGTGCGGACCGTCATCCATGATACTGATGAGGCCATATTTACCAACAGCGCTGCCGGATTCAAACGCGTTGATCACCTGTTCGCAAATGTGTTTCTGTTGGTAGGTAAGTATCATGGGGAGGAATTAAAGATTATATATCCGGTCTGGGATTGGGGATGGTTTCCTTTATCGTTGGTCCAAACCCTTCGGGCTTTGCACCTTTTTTGCTTATCCTGACTTGTTGCCATTCCACCGACAAAGTCGCAGCAAGCTCTTCAAGAACAGGATCAGCCTTGCTCCCCAATTTTGCCTTTTCGGCAGCTGTCAAAGGCACTTTCTTGTAATTCGCCGTAACGAAATACCTGACGATCTTTTCGTCCTTCAGCACCAGGTTCTTCACGTCTGATTCGGCCCTGTTTTTGTGCAGTCCATTGGCCGAGGAAGTTAACGGCGTAAGGTTTTTGATCATGTCGCCCCTGCCGCCAAGATTGGCATTCAAAAGGTGCCCTCTGATATACCTTCGCTGGAAGGCAGCATCGATTTTGCTCCATACCTGTTGTGGCGTAGTCGATTGGGTTCCCGGTGCATTCTTATAGGTGAGCTGACTTATTTTCATGGATGTACCACCTATCTCCTCCCCGGCAGAACTCAATTGTATTGCGCCAAATTCCGGTTGAACAAGATCAACATCTTTCGTAGCCAAACCGTCCAAAACTCCCGCGGCAATTAAGATTTCTGCAATCTTATCCATCGCCTTATAAAGCTTTTCCCGCTCTTCATTAATTGGGGCAACATTGGCATCCCGATTGGCATTTAACTGTTCCAACTTAGTTAGTATCCCCTTGATTTCATTCTTCTTGTTTTCAGCCGGTGTCTTGTGTGGGGACTTTTTATCGATCTGCTCAACCAATTTTCCCAATTCAGTCGGATCGCTTTTTACTATGATTCTTACTCCCGGAGGTTTTCCTTCAAGCAAAATCTGGTGCTCTTCGCCAACAGTTGATTTGAAAGAGACCTTTTTGCCCCACCAGTCAACGATCTTACCTGCCGCATCTTTTGCCTTGCCAAACAACATTTTTGCCTTATCGGCAATCCATTTAGCCACCTTGGCAAGAACGGCATCCACTTTTACGCGAATTTTCTGAATGACTGCCTTGATTTTATCCGTGATGGCATTGAGGTGAAGCAGCTGGGCCAGGAAGCTGATCACTACCGTGAGTCCGCGTGCCAGCCCATTTTCTAGCGCTTCGGCTGCGGCGCCTATGTTCCCTGCCGCGATCTCTCCCACCGAATTAAGGAAGCTGCCCACCATCTGAATGATCTGCTTCGCCTTTTGGATGAAGAAGACGATGGTATCATAGATGGCAATAATCGCCTTGACAATCCCGGCTCCCGGAACAAAAATGCTGACAATCCATTGAATCGCCTGCTCAATGATCTTGATTTTGAGGAAATCCTTAACCGCCTCGATAAATGCCTGCTGCATCTCACCGGCCATCTCTTTGAGCTGCTCCCAGGCGGCCATCGGTCCTTCGGTAATCAGCGTTTTGACCAGGGTGAAGGTTTTCTCAATTGTACCAACCACAGTTTCACCCATGACGACGACCATGTGCCGGCGAATATTCTGATAGGTGATGCCAATCATCTGCAACGCCAATCCCACGATGCCCTTCAAATCCCAGACCTGGGGCAAAACCAACCCCTCCAGCGATCCGGTAAGCCACTCAAAGAGCGAATTTTTCAGGTGTTTCAGGAAGTTGAACCCGAAGTTTTTGAACCCCGTGATGGCAGCTCTGATCACATTTTTGGCAAACTGGATTGGTTGCGTAACAATGCCCTTCAGAATGGATGCCCCTTTGTTTAGGACTCCCTCAATCACGCCAATAGAGTAGCCGGCCTGCTTCAATGCCCAGGTGAAGAATTTCTTCGCGGCTTGCAAAAGCAGATTTCCAATCTTCGACAAGGCGCCCGACATGGCCTCCTTCATCTTTTCGATTTTATCGTCGATGGCCTTGATGGCTGCCTCCTGTTTCTCTGCCAGCTTTTGTTGAAGTTCCTGTTCTTTCTTGCCAATAAAACTATCCAGGCCGTTTAATTTACTATTCATCTCTTCGGCCGCTTTTGTCCCGATATCCCTCAACCCGGGAGCAAGCTTGCTCACAAATACAGCAATCTCCTTTTTCGCTCCGGATAAAATCGATTTACACTCCGCTATGACATTTTTATTTGCAGCGGTAATGACGGAGATCAATTTGTTGATGGCAGTGACAAAGATTGCACGATTGCGGTCAAAAATGGCCTTCACTTCGGGCAGATCTTTCATGCCCAGCAACCAATCCTTGGCCTTCTTGAATTTGCCCTTAATCCCCTTGTAACGTTCAGATTTATAGGCATCCATTTCACTTTTTACCTGATCTTCGAACTGCGAAGTCGCCCTGCTGCTTCCCTCATCGAAACTTTTCATCGATTTGGTTTCGAGATCGGCCAATTTCTTTACCACACTCTTTTGGGCAACAGTATAGATCGAATTGATCTGTGCTGCCACCTCTTCGCGCTTCTTTTCCAGGACGCTTTTGGTGCTTTTCTGTTTTTGGGAGGTACCGGACAAATCATTTTTTCTCCTGGTTTTTAGGGCGGAACGCTCTTTCTTCTCTTCCGCTTTCAACTCACCACTGACCTTCCCGGCTTCCGATTTTGCAAAATTCTGGATGGTGGCAGGTTCGCTTTTTGCCATTTTCTCCATCCCCTTTTTCTCCTTGCCGGCCACAGCAAGGTCACCGCTGTCGACCATATCGAGTTGCTCCTGTGTGATTCCCTCCTCTTTCAGTTTGGCATCTGCCTCCCTGGTGAAGTTGCCCACATCGGTATGCTGAGGCTGAAGCGGTGCAACGGCGCCCTCTCCAAGATTCATTTCCGGCGTAACCGGCTCGGCCTCCTCGGCAGGCAACGCAGTAGGTATCTGAGTCGTTGGTGCTGGTGGTGGCGCTTTCTCCATTTCAGAAAAGGTGGAGACAACTTCATCCTTATCGCCCTGTACCGCAGAGAGCACAGCGCTACTCATCGCTCCTGCCTTGTTGTCCTTTTTGAAATTATCGACCTCCTCAATGGTTTGAGGGATGTTTTCTGCCAGGGCATTCTGCAGTTCTTGCTTCACCCTTGATTCAGCCGGAACA
>CAYHQN010000097.1:0-16729 GCA_964358545.1 uncultured Tangfeifania sp.
CTAAGGCACTGTCTATTTCTTCACCTTTATCGCACTGATCTCCTTAATATTCTTCAGATCCGAATAATCATACTGGTAAAAGCCATCGCTTCCGATCATCAAAAGTGACTTGCCCAGCGGGATGACGTCATAGGCATTGATGCCGGGAAATTTAGCCAGCAGGTTTTCGGCGATCAGATATGGATCGGCTGCGTTGTACACTTTTAATCCTGAGGTTCCATCACAGATGAAAAGGATATCGTCACTGATGCCTAGCCCATAAGGATTTTCCATTGGGTAGGTGAGCAGGAGAACCGGGTAGGTAATAGTACTGATATCCAACACACTCAGCTCATTGATTGATCTGTTGGCGCACGTTATCCCGCTGCGAAGGGTCACATAAGCCCTGTTGTTTTGTACCACCACCGGATCGCAGCCGGTCGCATGCCAGAAGACAGAGAGGTAAATTGGTTTCATCGGATCGCTAAGATCATAAATGAGCATTCCATTCCGAGTCCCCAGGAACATGTATTTGCCTGTGAGAAACATGGTTTCAACGCCTCCGCCCTTTAAATATTCAACATAGGCGCGTTTTGGGATGACGGGGTCAGTCAGATCAAAATTGTAATAAATACTATTGATGTCAACTGCCACCAACGAATTTCCTGTTAGACCGAATCTGGCCATGGATCCTCCAACACCTTGAAGTGAAGCCTGAGATGCCAAGGCATCAAGCTTTGTATTAGTATAATAATAGTCATCCGAAGTATACTTTATGTAGGACTCTTTGTTAACAAGTTTTACCTCCCAGTCAACCACGACGCCACAAGATCTGTCTACATTACCCGTCCTTAAATTTGCATTTGTTTTGGCAGGCCAAACATAAGGAAAAACATCCTTTACCCTTCCCACCTCTTTGGCTTTGGAGGGATCCGTAATATCAATCGCCACCAGGTCCATGTAACTGTCTGCATACAGGATATTGTTTTTAACGGCCAGGTCAACATTCCCGGGAATGTTGATAAAGCCAATGTATTGGGGGGCGGCGGCATTGATGTTGTTGTACACATGAACCCCTTTCTTCAATTCATTGATGAAGATGTAGTTGCCGATGGTGTAGATTTTACCCGGTTTCACCAGATCCTGCTGACTCACTGCTTTCACGGAAGCCCTCAGATCCGCATAGCTCAAATAGACCGGTTCAAGTGATAAGTACTCTTCGGCGTATTTGTCTCTGCAACCAGTAGCGATCAATCCTAAGACAAAGAAGGATGCGATAATATTTTGAATACATTTTTTCATGTCAGAAATTATTTAAAAAGTAATCCCACTTTTAATGACAAACGGTTGAAATCGAAGTCAATCTGGTAACTATTACTCCCTGTATAACGAAATCTCATCCAACGATAACCCGCGCTAAAAGTCAGTGCAAGATTCTCGTTGAGAGGGGTTTGGATACCTATTGCCGGGTTAATCAGAATTCCACCTCTGGCTTTTGTTCCGGAATAATGTACACCTCTAATTCCTATGTCATTGACCTCATTTGGGGCTAAAGGAATCGAGTATCCCGCCTGAAAAGAGAAATATGGTATAGGTTGCTTGTCTCTCAAATAATATCTGATATCGGCCACAACAGGCAGATAAGTTTCATTCGAATATTCCAACCCAAATCCAATGCCGGGAGCCAGGCCATTTTCAAATTTCCATTGGCTGATGTTGAGCAAGGAACGGGGAATCCATCTGGCATTCGGATCGCTTCCTTGTAAAAACCCCAATTCAGTCAGATTAAAATATCTAGTTTTGCGGTTGAATACCACTCTTACAGGACGTGCGATGCTATCGATCTGATCCAGTTTAAAAACCCACAAATTATTATCGGCAGTCCTTAACTGGATCAGCTTGCCAGGATCCTGCAACACGATGGTCCCGCGCAAAACAGTTCCATTTTTCAGGTAGACAACATCCCGTTTCCTACCCTGACCAAAAAGGGAGAACGAGAGAAACAAAGCCAAAACAAATAGTGTAATCTTCATTATTTAGGTTATAATAGGTTATAATATGAAGATGATGCAAAAGCGAAAAAGGTTGCAGAAAAGATTTGAATAAATGTCTATATAAACGAAAGTGCCTAAAGTACTTCGCTCCTTCATAAACTTTAAGGAGTCCATAACTTTAGGCACTTTAGTCACTTTAGTTCACTTCTTCACCTTAATCACACTGATCTGTTTTATATTGTTCACATTGGAGTAATCGTACTGGTAGAAACCGTCGTTCCCGATCATCAGCAGGGAGGTTCCCAGGGGTATCACGTCGTAGGCCTGTATTTTGGGAAAGCTGGCCAGAATGTGTTCGCTTATCAGCCATGGATCGGAAGCATCATAAACTTTTAATCCGGAGGTACCGTCGCAAACAAAAAGAATATCACCACTAATGCCCAGTCCGTAGGGGTTGTCCATGTTGTAGGAGCGAATAAGTGCCGGTTTCAGTATATTGGTCACATCCAGCACATCCATCCGGTTAATGTTGCTGCCACAAATATTACCTCCCCGTATGGTGACATAGGCCCTGTTGTTTTGTACAACTACCGGATCGCAGCCGGTGGCATGCCAGAAAGATGAAATATATGCAGGTTTGTTCAAATCAGAAAGGTCGTACACCTGCATCCCGGTAGTTGTGCCTAAAAACATATACTTTGAATAAAGGAACATGGTCTCTATTCCCCAATTGATTTGCAACTGTGATTCCAGTTTGGGGTTTATGGCATCCGATAAATTAATGTTGTAATAGGTGTGGTTATCAACGGCTACCAAATTATTTCCGGTCAATCCGAAGCGGGCCATCGAACCCCCAATTCCGGCAGCAGATGCACCAGCGGCCTGAGTTCCAGCCGCCGAATTGCTTGAAAGGGCATCCATCTTTGCCGCAAAACCGTAACTGTAATAGATGGGATATATCGGATAGTTGGTTGTATTGATCTCTTTTCGAACCGTTTTCACGTTCCAGCCCACAACTACTCCTTTGGTATCATCCACCTGACCTGTACGATAACTCGCTACCTCGGAAGGAGGAACCGAATAAGGGAAGATACCTTTAATCCTCCCAACTTCCCTGGCTTGCGCCGGATTGGTGATGTCTATGGCAACCAGGTCAATGTAACTATCGGCATACATCACATTGTTTTTCACTACGATGTCGACATTGCCCGGTATATTGATAAATCCGATGTACCGGGGAGAGGAAGGATTGGCATTGTTGTACAAATGAATGCCTTTCATCCGTTCGTTGATGAACAGATAGTTGCCCATGACATAAATTTTTCCGGGTTTAACCAAATCTTGTTGGCTGACCATTTTAACTGAAGCCCTGAACTCCTGATAACCCAGGTAGACCGGCTCGAGTTCAAGGTACTGTTCGGTGAATTTGTCCTTGCAGGCCGAAAAAATTACTGCCAGCAACAGGAATGGTATCAAACTATTTTTTATTGAGTTTCTCATGGGTGGTTTTATTTAAATAGTAAGCCAACTTTAAGGGATAAACGGTTGTAATCGACATCCAGTTTGTAGGTGTCATTTTTACCGTAGCGCTGTCGCATCATGCGGTATCCTGCACTAAAAGTAAGTGCAAGATTTTCATTGAGTGGTGTCTGGATTCCAATGGCCGGATTTACCAACCACCCTCCTCTGGCAGAGACATCTATGTTTGTTGGTTGTGGGGTTGGTCGATAGATAGAGGAAGAAAGGTAGTATAAATTTAGCTGTGTGTAAGTTCCACCCAAAGGGATGGAATAACCGCCCTGAAGTGAAACAAAGGGAATGGCCCCAGCTTTTCTGATGAAATACCTGAAATCGGCCACCACAGGCAGATAGGTTTCATTAAAGAATTCAACGCCTACTCCAATGCCGGTCGAAAATCCATTTTCAAATTTCCAACTGCTGATGTTCATTAGGGTGAAAGGGGCATTTTTATAATTAGTTGAATTACCAACCAAAACACCCATTTCTGTGAGATTAAAGTAGCCCTTCCCCTGTGGTATCCGAATTTTTTCTGGTCGTACAATGCTATCGATCTTGTCTTGATCAAAGACCCAAATATTGTTGTCTGCTGTCTTTAACTTGATCAAACGGCCAGGCTCCAGAAGAACGATGGTCCCCCGCAGGATGCTTCCGTTTTTCAGGTAAACGACATCGCGGTTCCTTTTTTGTGCGGAAAGTGTCAGCGAAAAGAAGATTGTCAGGATAAAGGTTAATATTCTCATGATTTAATTGGTTAATAAAGGATTTTCAACTTTCCCGGCGAAGAGAATGGCTCCTGTATCTTCTTCCGTGATAAAAAAGAGAAAAGGGCGGATTGCGTAGAAGGACGGGGGATCAACCGGCATGCTGGTGGTCCCGACTCCGACCGAAGTCACGGCGGCTGCTTCCGTTCCTGACTCTAAGACATCTATGTATGTTTTGTGAATGACCTTTGTGATGTACAACTGATTTTCAGCATTAATGCCGGAGAAATTGGCTTTGTTTGGGTCAAAAGCCACATCCATGCCCAAAGAGGAAAGAATCCCGTTCAGGGTAATGTTCCATGAAAATTTCCATTTGGGGATCCAGACCGGAAGCTTTGTCTTGGTTTGGAGCGCCGCGTTCAAGGTCGCCCATTTTTCTGAATTCAGGTTTGCCGCCAATTTATCAGGAGTGGTTCCCTCTTCAGGAAGCAGGAGAATCATTTGAAATTTATCCGCTCCATAAGGCATTTTCAGCGCTTTGAATCCAGGTTGGACTGAATAGCCAAAGCTACTTTCCATTTTCATCATGGGTACAAAAACGAATTTTTGATCAGTACAGATAAACTTCTCAGTAGCAGTCTTGGAAGTTTCAAATTGATATTTCCATTTTCCGTTGAAGTAGATGGCATTGATCAGAAACATGATTTCGTTGTCCGAGATGCTCGACAAAATAGTAGGGATCTTCCCGTTGGTCTTGTCGTTCACCCATTTGTTGATGGTAGAAAGCGCTGCTGTGTTGAAATCCAGTTTTGAAACCTGTGCATCGTAATAGGTCTGATTGGTTGTGATAAACGGATCCAGTACCGCAAAATCTTTCCTGATCCAGATGGAGTTGGCTATGTTCATTACGACGTTTGGATCGGCTTTTTGCAAAGCTGCCGCTAAATCATGGCTGATGGTATTGATCTCTTCTTTGGTCAATCCTTCAAATCCAAGGGTTTTCTGAATGGCTTCCAACGTAGTTCCTGAGGCCCCGTTGAGCGCCATCGAAAGCGCTGTTGAGACGCTAAAGGGAGAAACCATCCTGTTTTCGATGGTACCGTCCAAACTTTTACTCAACAATGAAAAACTAAATGAGTTGCTGGCTTGCACCAGTTTTAACGATTTATCGTTCATAACGATTTTTTTCCCTATGGGTGAGGGCACCGTATCCTTCGTGCAACCTACCGTGAAGAAGGTACACAAAAGGGAGAACATAAAATATTTTGTAAACATAATGCTTATTATTAGGTACTTAATTAAGATGGAAGAACAGGTTCAAAAGTTGCAGAAAAACTAGAATAATGTGAAAATTGGAAAATATGGAAATGTGGAAATTGTCGGCATTAAAATCATTATTTACAAATTTTTTTTACCTATTCATATTAATTGTTCTATTGAACAGTTGGTCACAAGCTATCATTTTCACATTTACACATTTCCCAATTTTCACATTATTTTATTGCCTTCATCCAGTCAACGATCTCTTTGGCATTCGGAGCCAGATTCTCCTGCGACCAGTCTCCCGTCATGTTCAAAATCACGCGTTTGTAACGGTTGCTGCCAGATTCATATAGATAGAAGGCATAAATATGTTCTCCGGCATCGGCCATGGTATTCTGTGGTTTCGTCATGTTCCAGTTAACGCAGTTGATAGCTTTTTCGGCATAGAGCGTGAATTCTTTTGAATCAATTTGTTCGATGACAGAGTCACAGGCTGACATATTTTTCTGCATGTCCGTTGCAGAAATATAACCCAGCGAATCGGCGAAAACCCACTTGGCACTCTTCTGAAACCTTTTGACCTGACCGGAAATGTCCAGCATCCATCCGTTGTGGTTGTAGCCCCAGGCATAGTTGGTGTATTCCGACTGGAATATCAGGGTACTCTCATCCTTTGCCCAGATATCATTCGGCAGGAGACATCCTGACAGGGTGGTCAGCAAAATTAGCCCAAGAATAAGGTTCTTCATTGAACAATATTTTTTGTTTTTAATCAATACGAACCTGTGATAGGGAAACGCTACAAGCACCAGCGTTATTTTGGCATGAATGGGCATTTCTCCTGTTAAAAAGAAATCTTAAAATTAATACCTGTGGTGGTATGGTTTAAACTTCCGGCGGCCTGGCCGGAAGATGGAATTTTCGCATAAGGCTCAAAATGAATGAATAATCTGTTTGACAACTTTTTCTCAAAACCCACCATGATATTGATCCGTCCGGCAAAATCAAACATTTGGGTGGGGGCAACCGTGTTTTGAGTCACAGACACTTGATTCACAACGCTGTATGATTTTATTTCCTGTCCGGCAACTATCGTAGATACAGGTACCAGCATATCCGAATAGGTTGTATTTCTATTTTCCTGCCGAAGATAGACCAGGGAAGACAATCCGGCTGATACATAATAAGCGTGCGATTTCTCCGAGGCAAATTTCCAGGTAATATTTATTGGTACATCAAGGTTGATGAGTTTTGTTTTTGTCTCATTCTGAGGGGCTGTCGATGAGGAAACAATGCCGGAAACCTTTTCTGCCATATGCTGATTTTCGACCTGAACTCCGGTGGACAACTGAACATTGGAAAACAATGGGATATCAGCGCTTAATCCTCCCATGTAATTAAATGAACCGGATGACTGGGAGGAGCTTACGCCAGGAGAGAAGTTTATTCCAAACCGCACTTTTCGTCTTGAGGCATCTGCAAGGTTTTGCTTCCCTTTCGCAATAGGGGTATCCAGGAAAGTGTTGGTTGTTTCGTTTCTGATAGTATCTGAACTGCTTTTTGTCGTATCGGTTTTATTGGTATTTGACTGAAGATCAGTACTGGCTGTTAAGGCGGAAGCTTTATTTATGGAATCAACTGCAGGAATGGAAACCACAGGATGTTCAGAAGCTTTGTTTTCCCCTTTCACAATTAAGTTTTCTTTCAGGATAGAATTTGCTTTTGATTCGGTCCCGGCAGACTTGAACTGTTTCAAATCGGATTTAAGGGAGACCATTGAAGGCTCAGTTTTTTTAGTGGATTTTATTTCAGCGTCAGGAGTAATCCTGATGCTGCTGGTCGTTTGTTCAGCTGTTGACTTCAAATTGGCCCTCTTTTCAAAATGGACCAAATTAACCCCCACAAATCCCAACAACAGGCAAGCTGCGATACCAGAGGCAATTCGCAAAAATAGTTTTCTTTGGCGGATCCTCCTTTTTTGCAGAAAACCCTCCCAGGAGCCCGGAATATACGCCTCTTCGTAATTCTCCAGGGATTGTTTTATAAGCGCAAATAATTCGCTTTCGGTTGTATCTTTCTTCTTCATTCTTGTAAATGATTAACCGGGAACAATTCCCTTAATTGTTGTTTTGCCCGTGTTAGATAAACTCTCGATGAACTTGTTGGAATACCCAGTTGTTCAGCGATCTCATCATGACTGTATCCTTCAATTTCGTACAAGCAGAATACAGTTTTATGGAAATGTGGTAACAGATTCAGGATTTTAATGATATCCTGGGCTGCCAGATGGCTTATAACGTTGGGCGTTTCATCCCGGATTGGATATTTATCCGCTTCAACGAACTGGTGATCCTTGTTATTTCGTCTTAATTTATCGATGGAGGTGTTGATCACGATTTTGCGCAACCATCCCGGAAACGGTTTTGATGTGTCATATTTTCCAATTTTAGAAAATACTTTCACAAAACTATCGTTCACCACCTCATGCGCATCACTGCGATGATGGTTGTAAATCAGCGCAACACTTAAGGCATATCCGAAGAACTTCTTATACAGGAGCTCCTGAAATTTTCCGTTCTTCCTGACACATCCCTGAATTATAAATTCAATGTTCCCCTCTTTGCGACTTTCCAAAATGCATTTTAATTGATAAATTCTCCACGTGCAAATTACTCAATTACTTGTTATCGAAATATCGGAATTTTCAGTATTCGCTTTTTTTGATGTATTGCATAATATGATTTTGACCCTTTGTGCCAACGCGGCATCACCCAGGTATGCGGTCAGATTGATCGACAAAACCCGGGTAGCGGGTTTTACATCCACACCGCAATCAGATGTTCTTCTTAAATATAAAATGATCATTTCAGGAAAGGACTCCATAACCAGCCCATTCCATATCAGATCAAACTTACTGTTGGCGCAACCCTCCTGGTAAGTCACGGTAATATTTAGCAACTCCTTGTTCCTGTCAACTTTCGAAATTTCAAATGATGCGGAATAGGCTGAAGAGCGCAGTTGATTGGCTTCATTGGATGCCTGTGTACTCTTTAGAAAGCTAAAGTTAGATGCCGCGAAGCTTTCCAAAGGTTCTGATGCTTTGGACGACTCTTTTTTGCAGGTTGATGTCGTCAGAATCAGTATCATCATCACCGCTAAATTGAATAAACGTCTCATTCCTCTGCTGAATAATCTTGTTTTGCAGTCAATACGCAAGCGAATAGGGGAAACGCTACATACAGGGAACTATTTTTTTCAATTTGGGTTCTTTTCCTACGAAAGCTTTCATAATAGTAATAGGAAAGAAGTTGCAAACTATCGCGCTATGCTAAAAGCCACTTCCAGACAGAAATAACCTCAACACCTTCTTTTTCGTGTATAAGAGACTTATCTGCTTCATAAACAAGCAACAATCCCCGTTTGATATTATACTTAGACATGGCTTCTGACAAACCCAGATATTCGCGTTGACAATTACCTGCCTCCAATTGGTAAACCACCTGTATTGCCTCCACAATTTCCAGCCCCTCCCGGATTAAGAAGTCACATTCGTTCTTATCCGAATAATAAAAGACCTCTTTCCCCCGGCGGAGCAATTCCAAAAAGACAATATTTTCCAATAAGCGACCCTTATTTTCCGAGAAATGGAAGCCCAGTCGGTTGGCAAAAGCGAGATCAACAGTATATACTTTCTTGGGGTTCATTATCTGCTTCTTTACCGAATAATCAAATTTTTTCAGGTAAAAGAAAAGATATGACTGCTCATAATAATACAGATAATCCTTGATCGAACTCGGACTTTTAACCCCTGAAATATTCAGTAGGGTTGCATAAGAGAACAATTTTCCGATATTTGAAGCGAAGTATAAACCGATTTGCTTGATTTCATTCACCTGGGTCAGCCTGTAACGTGAAATGATATCGCGATATAGGATATCCTGAAAATAGCTATTGACCAGTTCTGTGTCGTTCTCCTTGACAACGAGGGGAAACCCTCCTGTTTCCATATATTGATTAAAATCTTTGATTAAGAGAGCTTTTGATTTTGGTGTTAAATGTTCCGGATCACAGTTGGTGCCTATAAACCTCAGAAATTCGGAAAATGAAAACGGGAACAATTCAATAAGTTTGTTCCTTCCGGTCAGGCTGCTGGAAATTTCCGAACTAAGCAACTTTGCATTCGAACCTGTAACAAATATTTTTATACCTTGCTCATACATGCGGTTGATGAACCTTTCCCAATTGTTGATGTTTTGAATTTCATCAAAAAAAAGAACAGGCTCTTTCCCGTAAACTTCCAAATGGAGATTGTATATATCTTCCAGGATAGAGACATCGGTAATGATGCGCTCATCATCAAAATTGAAATAACAGTAATCAGGATCTTTAAGTTTCATTTCCTCCTTTATGAGAAACATCAACGATGATTTTCCACATCGGCGGATCCCTGAAATGATGACTACCTGGTTGGTGTCTAAATATTTTCCCAGTTTTATATCCCTCGTAATCAGATGTTTTTTACGATTAAAGACATCTTTTTGGTCGAACATTATTTCTTTTAACCGGTCCTTATTCATTATCTTTTGTTCTTTTGTGCCAAACAAATATATAAATTATTATTTGTTATTAAGGAACAATTATTAATTTTTTAGATGATCCGGCTATAAATAGGGCAATTGATTCCGAAACCATTATTCATTGTTCACTCAAAAATATCTTCCCAATATCCCGAATGGTCGCCGCGATTGGGGTGTACTCAAAATCAATGGTCGATAAAATTTTTGACCCATCATAAAGGGATTCCTTTCCGGCACTTCTGGCGGCATCTCTGGTTAAGGCAGATTCTTTGCCGGTTAATAATGATACCAATTTGGATGCCCGCCAGGCAAGTTGTAAAAGAATCCGGTTGGCCCGGATGGTCGCTTTAGGTTGATTCAGTGCGACCGCAATCATTTCAAAGAGTTCACGGTAGGAGATATTTTCGGCAGAAAGAACATAACGCTGATTTTTGATCGTATCCCAATCCCTTGATTGCAGCAGGGCTACTATTGCATGCGATACATCCCTCACATCCACAAACCCGGTGCTGCCGGAGGTATAAAATTTCATTCCTTTCGCCATTGTCTGAAACAGGCGCGGTGATCCGTTGTTCCATTTTCCGGGCCCAAGAATAACCGATGGATTGACAATAACGCATTCCAAACCCTCCTCAACGCCTCTCCAGACTTCCATCTCCGATTGAAATTTGCTTTCGGAATAGGCCGATCGCCGGCTGTCGTTCTTCCAGGAGAACTCCTCGTTCACAGGCAAGCCTGAATCATGGTTGCCCAAAGCGGCAATGGAACTCACATGGCAAAAGCGCTTGATTTTCAGTTCAAGGGCAACATTGATAAGATTGGCAGTTCCCTCCACGTTTTCGTGCAACATGGCCATTCTGTCGGAAGGGAGAAAAGAGATTTTTGCTGCGGCATGAATCACGTAATCAGTACCCTCCATGGCTAACTTCAAAGAGAGGCTATCGAGCAAATCTCCTTCCACCCACTCAATTTGGTGAAAAAGTTCATTCGAATTTTCAGTATACCATGAAAAGATTTTCTCTACCGTTGCCAGATCCGAATTCTTCCGTTTCAGCGCACGAACCTTCACACCGCTCCTTGTCAGATCGAGAAGCAGGTGCGCTCCCACCATGCCTGTACCTCCGGTAAGAAAAATCATTTAGTTATTTTTTAGGATTGACCGTGCGATCCAGCTGTTTGCTGAGAATTTTATCAATGCTTTTCAACTTTTGATGTGAAGCCTGCAACTCCATCGAAAGATCATAATCTTTGGCGGCATCTGCAATTTTCATCTGGTTTTCGATCTGGCTCATCATGCCGGAGACGACCCGAAGCTTGTACTCGCGCACCAATTTTGGCACCACTACCTGTAGCAGGTCCTCCTCTTTTTCGATGTGACTTCCTCCACGCTCCCAGAACGGACTTAACGGATGTCTTTCAGAGATAATATCCGATGCAAACTGACTGATCCTGTGGTCGGAGTGAACAGTGAAAAAACGCATGGCATCAAAATCCGGCTCATCAATATGGAGACGGTACTCCTCCAGAATGGCGCGGATAACCGGATTTACTGAGACCATGTTGTCAATATCCAGTTCCGACAAAACATAATTTGCAACAGTTTCGGAGATCCATTCGCCACTCTCTTCGTGCTCATAATCGTATATTTTGAGCGATCCGCATTTGAGCAACACTCTCAGAATTTCCTTTTCTTCAAGTTCAAAAGGGTTCTCTACATCAGCAATTTCGACAGCTTTGGGTTGCTCGGAAATGGCTTTGGGTTCAGCTGTATAGGCAGGCTCCCGGTTGTTTTGCGCCTCATTCTTTTTCAGTTTCAGCTTCCTGATCTCGTTGTAAAGCACATCTTCGCGTACTTCAAGCAGACGGCTGCACTCTTTGAGGTATTCCACCCGGACAATCTCCTCCGGAATGACCGAAATGGAACTGACAATATCGGTAATCAGCCTGGCCCTCGACAAAGGGTCGTTCTCGATTCCGGTGAGTAGAATTTTGGTCTTGAATTTGATGAAATCGGTCTCGTTCTCCTTGATGTATCTGGTAAGTTCAGTAGAACTCATCGCTTTGGAAAAGGAATCAGGATCCTCACCCGCCGGCAAAGGCAGCACTTTCACATTGATCCCCTCTTCCAGCACCAGGTCAATTCCCCGCAATGATGCCTTGATTCCGGCTTGGTCGCCGTCGTAAATGATCGTAATATTTTTGGTAAATCTCCTGATAAGCCTGATCTGATCGACGGTCAGCGAAGTGCCCGAAGAAGCCACCACATTTTCAATCCCGGCCTGGTGCATCGCAATCACATCGGTGTATCCCTCCACCAGGTAACATTTGTCTTCCTGGATGATCATCCGTTTGGCCAGGTAGATTCCGTAAACAACGCGGCTCTTGTGGTAAATATCCGACTCAGGGGAGTTGAGGTACTTGGCAATACTCTTCTCCTGCGATAGCGTTCTTCCGCCAAAAGCGATGACCCTACCGGAGATGCTGTGGACAGGGAACATCACCCGACCAGCGAAACGATCGCGGACCCACTCATCGCGCTTGATGGTGAGGCCCGTCTTTTCGAGGAACTCCATTTTGTATCCCTCCTTCAGGGCAGCATTGGTAAAGGGCTCTTTCCCATCGGGACAATAACCCAATCCAAATTTTTTGATGATCTCATCCCTGAAACCTCTTTCGTGGAAGTAGCTGAGTCCGACCGCCCTGCCATATTCGTTCTCCCATAGCTGCTCAGCAAAATATTTCTGGGCAAACTCTGAGACGATGATTTGGCTCTCGTGGTCGTTGCGCTCCTGAATATCTTCGGGACGTTCCTCCTTCTCCTGAACCTCGATGTGGTATTTTTTCGCAAGCCAGCGCAGCGACTCCACAAAGGAGAGGTGCTCGTGCTCCATGATGAAATTGACGGCCGATCCGCCTTTCCCGCATCCGAAACATTTGTAGATCCCTTTGGCAGGCGAGACATTGAAGGAGGGGGTCTTTTCATTATGAAACGGACAGAGGCCAAGGAGGTTGGTTCCCCTTCTTTTGAGGGTAACGAACTCACCGACAACCTCTGTAATCTCAGCGGTGTCGAGTATTCTCTGGACGGTGGCCTGGTCGATCATGCTAGCAAATGTACGCAAAAAACGAAGAATGGAAACGGGGAAACGAGGAAAGGAAACGATGAAACGGGGAAACGGAGAAGAGGAAAAGGAAGGGGCGACATGGAGAGGGGAATGACGGAGGGACTGGGACGACTGGGATGACTAGGATGACTTGGAAGACTGGAATGAAGGGGGAAGCGAATGTGAAAATTGTATGATTGACAGATAGGTAATCTATAATTTTTAACCACCGTGTTGAACCGGCTTAAATTCTACCGCGAAGCGGTTAAATGTGAATAGCCCCGGGTGGAGCGAAGCGGAACCCGGGGTAAGGAATGCCAGGAGATCCCCGTCCGCGTTCAAATTTCCATCAAAAATGACATTCCGGGATCGGACGGAAAGCGCAACCGATGATTAGCGCAAAGGGGTGAATGCAACTCTGATCAATCCTGAGCGAAGCCGAACGGGAAATCAGCGGACTGGCTAATGGAATCGATATCCAGACACACCGGGCCGCGCTGCACAACAATTTGCCAAATGTTTGCGTGCTCGCACACGGTTTGGAAACTATCTTAATTTAATCAATTTATTTTTATCATAAAGTGTCTCAAAATAAATCATTCTCTATGTATTTTAAAATGAGTATATTGAGGACTTTGTTATACTTTATATAATAAGTGAAACTTGTTCAATATTTTTTGTATATCTTTACTAATCTATAGAACAATCTAAATAGAAAGGAAAATTGTTAAGGGTTTTTTCATCAAGAAAGTAGTAAAAGATGAAAACTCTATTGAGAGTAAGTTGACTAAAATGGGTTATGAAATAACACAACTTTCTCACAGCATAAAAAGTTTAAACCAACCAAATATGAAAAAATTATTTTCACTTGTATTTTTCCTATCTGTATTTATCAATGCTTTTTCTCAAGATCCAATGCTTGCTTCAGCTAGGTTAGACATACTTAAAACCGAAAAAGACTCAAAGGTTAAGATTGGATTTTCACCAGCTGAAGTTAAATCTGCAATTGGAAATCCAAATGCAGTTCAAAGTGGATTTCCAGATACTAATAATGTGTATTTTGATGATAAAATGGTAGGTCAATTAAATTATTCTACTTGGTTTTATTTCTTAAAACCAGTTCAATTAGTAATAGGGGAATTGTATCTTGTCAATAACCATCCAACTACCAAAGAGGTATATAATTCTTATTTGAATTCAGATGAGGTCTTTTATTATGATGGAAACATAGTAAATAAAGAATTTGGTGACAAATATCAGAATTCTAAAGATGATAAAATTACATCTGAAAAATTGGTAAAAGAATCAACTAAGTACGTGCCCTTTGATGGGAAAGCAACAAAAACTTTAATTCCTATTTATTGTGTTCTTTTTGATAAAGGCACATTAGTAGTTGCAGGTACTAAAGCTTATTTTAAAAAATAGAGATTTCATCTCCAGAGAAAGTAAATAAAACTGAAACTGCTAATAATATTGATGAGCAGTGGGTTGGTACATCTTCAGTAGAATTTGCACCAAATGAAATACTTCTGAAGTCGTCACGCAAGAAAACGACCTACAAATAATTGATTATCAAAAATTTCAAAGAACATTCTAATATTTAAACGAGACACTAGTGGTGAAATTTAAATCATTAAAGTTACCATCAAACTGTACAGATTACCTTGAAAAGATAGACTCACTTCAGGAAATATATGATTCCATAGAATTTGAATCCGTTTTTGAACCAAAACAAATCCGTCTCAGTGAGAATGGCAAAATAAGCGTTCAAATTACTGGCCATCAAGATTTAACAGCATGGCAAAAAGAAATTGCATATAGTAGTGTTATCAGGATGAGAACAACAGAAAGTTCTATTTATACTTCTCTGGATAGATTAGATTTTTATGCTTTCGCTATTTTACTGAGGCATCATATGGAAAATGCAGGACTACTTGCTTTGACTGTGCAAACTCTCATGGATAGCTTTGATAAAAGAAATTTTGATATTCTAAATAAATACATTTCAAAGACATGGTTTGGAAGTTCCTTCTACAATAAACCCATGTTTAGAGATTCAGATGAAGCCTTTATGAGGATTGAAACAGTGTCAATTTCAGCAATGATTAACGCATTAGATAGTTTTTTAGAAACCTCTAACAAAGAACCAAAACTTAAACAGATGTCTTTTGCTAATAATTATACTTGGTTATGTCAATTTGCACATCCCAGTGTCACATCAGCAAGCTTTTTCACAATTATTAATAAAACCAAGAATGGTACGATAATAGATTTCGAATGGGATAGTAATTTTATCGGAGAAGAAGGTTATTATAGACTTTTAAACATGTTGATGAATAACATCATAATAGGTTTAGCTAACTATTTTATTTTTCTTTCATTTCGTTTCTCAGAAGGTATGATTGTTAATCAGGATAAAGAGTTAGCAACCTTTGCGTATGATAAGATTTTGACAAGATTTAAATAAAGTACTTTGCCTAACAAACGCCGATATGCCAAAAGGGGCGAAGCAAGTCAGCAAGTTTTCGTCCCGCAGGTAGTTCTCAGTGGTGGATACAGACGCAGCTCCGCAATCCCTTCCGGCACATGGCGTCGACCGTTATGGGTAATGATACAAACTATACATACTTGAAATGAATATACTTACTGAAATAATTGACCAGCTTATTGATAGTAAAAATTCAATAACAGACTCTTTGCTTAAAATTAAGGTTTTAGCATCAAGGCTGAAAAATAAAACCCTTTACAATTGGGTTGACAGGGAATTATCAGGTTATGAATCATTGGATCAAGTTCCAGAATACAGAATTACTGGCTGTATTTTAATTGGTAACATAATGAATGGTAACTGGCAATTAAAGAATCAAGTGATAGCAACATTTGACTTGCCTGATTTTATTAAAAGGCATGTTGAGATAATTAAGTTTAATCAGGCTATTTCTGTTTTGGAGAGATATTTAATCGAAAATCAAAATCCATTATCATACGCTATTCCAGCTGAGACACTTGGTTATCTAACTGAGAATTATCAAAGAATGGGGAATCCTTATGCAACAGTTTATTCCGCTCGAAAACAAGTAGATTTAGGGGTAATCCAACATGCTATTTCCGAGGTGAGGAATAAGGCACTTGACTTGTTGCTAAAATTAGAGGAAGAATTTGGTGTTGAAATCGAGCTTCAAGAATTGATTAAGAAGAAAACTCATGTAAATGAAATAATCAACAATATTATGAAACAAACAATTATCACTAAGGGTGATGGCAATGTTATAAATACAGGTAGTGAAAACACTATAAAAATCAAAGTTCGTATCGAAAATCAAAACTTTGAAGAGTTAAGTAAGGCGCTCAGAGAAAATCATGTTCAAGAAAATGAGATTGAGACGTTGAAACAAATTATTGGTGAAGAACCTGATTATAATAAAAAACTATTCGGTCCAAAAGTGAATAATTGGATACAAAAAATGACTAATAAAGCATTGAACGGAACATGGCAAGTTGGAATTGGTGCTGCGGGTACTATTCTGGCTGAATTCTTCCTGTTTTCCTCGTTACGCCACCCAAACGCACCTCAACTTGGGGAGAATGGC
>CAYHQN010000098.1:0-16617 GCA_964358545.1 uncultured Tangfeifania sp.
TAAAGTAAAAAGGATAAAGTAAAAAGACCGGACTCATCTTCCCATTTTCTGAGTGCTCATCTCCTTTTAGCCCATTTTAGGCTGGGGACTTCGGTGTCGCTCAGGAACCGGTAACCCTTCAAACTTTTTTAAACCTTTTAAACCCTTCAAACTCTATATCCATTTCAACTCCGGATTATTCGTTATTTATCCTGAAATAGGTTAACTTGTATAAGGAAAACCCTGAATAAAAAACAAACTGTAATCTTATGGGTTCAAAATTAGTGATTATTCTTATTATTTTCCAAAAAATGGCTGTATTTATTTACATTTATGTCTTTTTATTCCTTTCTTTTGGCTCAATCGAAAGTAAAGGTGGAGAATCGGGAGCGATAAAACCGGAAATACTTATCAGCGAAGTGCTTTTCAATCCGTTCCCGGAAGGCTGTGATTTTGTTGAGATTTACAACAACAGCGGCCATGCGGTGGATATCTCCGGGCTTTTCCTGGCTACCCGCGACGCATCAAAAGGGTTGAAGCAGCTTGTGCAATTGTCTGTTTACCAACAATATTTGGCTCCGGGTGCCTATCTTGCAGTCACAATATCCCCGGAAAGGATTCGGCGTTTTTACAGGACCAGGTGTGAGGAGTGCCTGCTGAAGGTTCAAAAATTTCCAACATTTACAGACCAGTCTGGTTGTGTTGTGTTGCTAAACAAGAACCTGGAGGTACTGGATGAGATGAACTATGATGAGGGGATGCACGATCACCTGATTTCGGAAGTGGAAGGGATATCCCTCGAGCGAATCAGTTTTGCCGTGGTGGCTTCCCGGAAGGATAACTGGCACTCGGCGGCAAAGAGTGCGGGTTTTGCCACTCCGGGATATCAAAATTCGGTAGTCGAAGTCGCAGATACAACAGCTGAAATGATCTCTGTTGACCCCGTCGTTTTCACTCCGAATGGGGATGGGCTCAATGATCTGCTGAATATTTCAGTGAAAACGGACGATTTGGGATGGATTTTAAATATAACGATTCTGAATTGTGCCGGCAGGGTGGTTCGGAATTTGGCCAACAACGTCACGACCGGTCGTTCAGATCAGGTAGTTTGGGATGGCTTAGATGGTGGATTTCAGAAAGTTCAGCCAGGGATTTACATTTTGAACATCTCCCTTTTCAATAGGGATGGCAGACATCGGAAGGTGAGGAGGGTTTGCGTCGTTTCAGATCGTTTGTAATTTTTATAAATTTGGATCGGTAAATTGGATCAATTATAATTTCAAACAGCATGGAACGTAGAAAATTCATCAGTTCAGGCATCGGAGCAGGCATAGCTGCCGGTGCTGCGATAACCTTTGGCGGCATAGATAACCTTTTGGCAGGTAACGCCGCACTGCCTTACGATTTGATTGCTGTTCGGGGAGGTGAACCGGATGTCATGTTTGACAAAGGGATCGAAGCGCTTGGCGGTATGTCGCAGTTCGTTAAACCCGGACAGAAAGTGGTGATAAAACCCAACATTGGCTGGGACCGTGTTCCTGAGCGTGGTGCCGACACCAATCCAATCCTGGTAAAACGGATTGTTGAGCAGTGTTTGAAAGCAGGTGCCAAAGAGGTATTTGTATTTGACCACACCTGTCACGAATGGACCAAATGTTATAAGAACTCGGGAATTGAGGCAGCCGTCGTTGCAGCGGGAGGCAAGATGGTTCCCGGCGACAGCGAAAGATATTACCAGAAAGTCGACGTCGTGGGTGGCGTCAAACTCAAAGAAATGAAAGTTCATGAATTGATTGTGAACAGCGATGTCTTTATCAATGTACCTATTCTCAAGCACCATAGTTCCTCCAAAATCTCCATCTGCATGAAGAACATGATGGGATGTGTGTGGGACCGCGGTTTCTGGCATAAAAATGACCTGCACCAATGTATTGCAGATTTCTTACACTACAAAAAACCCACTCTTAACGTCGTGGATGCCTATTATGTCATGAAGCAGAACGGCCCAATGGGCGTTTCGCTGGATGATGTGATCACCATGAAGAGTCTTATTCTCTCCAGGGATATTGTTGCTGCCGATGCTGCTGCGACAAAGTTTTTCGGCAAAGATCCTGCGGATATCAACCACATTGTGATGGCCAACGCAGCCGGACTTGGCATAATGGATCTTTCCAAAATTAACATCAACCGGATCAATTTGTAATGAATTTTAGTCTTCTGAAAAGGTTGAGGGTTGGTCTCGCCATCTTCTTTCTGGTATTGCTGGTATTGCTTTTTGTCGATTTCAGAAAGAGTTTCTCTAAGGAATTTTACGAATGGGCTGTCTCGTTGCAGTTCGTACCCGCGATGCTTAAATCATACTTCCTCCCGGGTGTAGATGTTTTAAGTATCACCTTTTTAATTCTGCTTACGCTCTTTTTTGGAAGAGTATACTGTTCCGTCCTATGCCCGTTGGGAATTTTGCAGGATGTCATTTCATGGATTTCGGGGAAAACGAAGAAAAAAAGAAGATACAAATACCACAAAGCCTGGACAATTGGCCGATATATCCTATTGACCATGGTTATTTCGCCACTCTTCTTTGGAAGTATCACCTTGGTAACACTACTTGATCCCTACAGCCTTTTCGGAAGAATTGCCACCATCCTGTTTAAACCGGTGGTGGTGGTGGTCAACAATATTTTTGCTGCCGGATTTGCCAAAGCGGATATTTACAACTGGCTCTATCGTTACGATATGATCCCGGTTCATCCGGCAATTCTTATAATTGCCACAATTTTTCTTGCCGGGATTGGCTATTTTGCTTTTACCAGGGGACGACGTTATTGCAATACCATCTGTCCGGTAGGAACCTTCCTGGGACTAATCTCCAGGTTCGCCATCTTTAAAATCAAGATCAACAAGCACAATTGCACCCATTGCGGGCGCTGTGCAAGGGTGTGTAAAGCGGAATGCATTGAGGTTAAGAGTCAAACCATCGATTATAGCCGATGCGTGGCCTGTTACAACTGTCTGACGGTATGTTCGGATAAAGCAATGACCTACAATCCAAAGTTTGTGAAACCTTTTGTGATGCCTGCGGGTATTGAGCCTAAAGTTGCCAAAAAGAAAGGTGTGTCAGCACCCGACTCCTCCAAGCGGAATTTTCTCATCACCTCTGTTGTCGGAATAGCCGCCCTTTATGGGTTCAAAGCACCTGATTCGATCCCCGGCGTAAAAAAGCCCAAACTGATCGTACCGAAGCCCAAAGGAGAAAGTACCATTCCGGAGGCTAAAACATCGGCAGTATCTCCTCCCGGCTCCCGCTCTGTCGGGCGTTTCAACAAGATTTGCACAGGCTGTTCGCTGTGCGTATCGGCCTGTCCGACCAAGGTTTTACAACCTTCTTTCCTGGAATACGGGCTGATCGGGGTCATGCAGCCCCACATGGCGTACCATAAGGGACTATGCGAATTTGACTGCACCCTTTGCAGCGATGTCTGTCCTACGGGCGCTATTGTTCCCATTACCATGGATGCCAAGCACTTGCTGCAGATTGGACAGGTGCATTTTGAGAAAAAAAACTGCATCGTCGAGGTAGAAAAGACTGACTGCGGGGCCTGTTCCGAGCACTGCCCAACAAAGGCCGTACAGATGGTTCCATACGGAAAGCTCTTTATTCCAGAGGTAGACCAGAAAATCTGTGTCGGTTGCGGCGCCTGCGAGTATGCCTGTCCGACTACCCCATTCAAAGCCATCTATGTGAATGGTAATCCAATCCACCTCGCGGCAGAAAAACCCAAAACCATAAAAGCGAAGAATGCGCTGAAAGAGGGGGAGTTTCCTTTCTGAAAAAGACTAGGACGACTGGGACGACTAGGACGAGTCAATAAGAAACGGGGAAACAATGAAACAGAGAAGCAGGGGAAAGAATGCATGACTGAGAGACAGAAAGAAAGAGGGAATGACTAGGAAGACTGGGACGAAGGGGAATGTGCAAGACTTAAATAGAGGTTAACTGATGCCAGCGGTCAAGCATTTCCTGACACTCAGGCTTTGAATCGGGGAAAACCAATGGCCTAAGAATCACACGCGCTCCGGTATCTGAGACCAAAGATCCGATCCTGTCAATATATTTTTTCCAGTCTTCATCTGCTTCCGCCGCGATTCGGCTATAAAGAACAGTTCCTGTTTCAGCACAACGCTCCATCAACTTTTTTGTATTGTATTTTTCCGGGTTACCAAGGTCAATGGCTTTAATTTCAGGTAAGGATGTAAACTGATCAAAAATGGTAGGGTGTTCGCCACAGAAGTGTAGGAACCCACCTCCAAATGGTTGTGTGCTTCTCTTTATAAATGGCAGTATTATGTCTTCAATCATCTCCGGGGACAACAGGGTTGCAGTGTCTTCAGAAACCCTGACACCGCCCTCAGGAAAATAGACCCCTTGCTCGGTTCCATGGCCATGGATCATTGTTTGCAGATCTTCATGCATGGCAGATTTTAGGATTTTGGTACCTTTCAGATAGATAGACAAACTGATTTCCATCAATTCTGTCATAAAACTTCCTGGCTCTGAATCAAAAATGGAATAAAATATCTCATCACCGTACAGAAGGTGGGCGATATCGAAAACACCCTGCGTGTCAGGCAGGTAGGAGGCAATGTCAGGCGAGTGGTATTGATGATACAAGCCATAAAAATCAGCGGCCAACCTGAAAACGTTGGAATTCTCCAGCCTGGATTCGCTGATCGCTCGAATCATCTCAATTGATAGGGGATCCCCGGGCCATGGCATCGAATTCTCGGGAGTCTGGAAACCCTGTCCGGCCATGGCAGGAAGCGTAATCACCCCCAAATTGGGACGAACAGTAGGGATCCCATCAGTAGGCCATCCAATAACAGCCTGTGCCCTTTTTAGTTCAGTCTCCCACATGGCCATGGGATCATAAAACCTGATATGATAGTTGTTAATATCATACAGATTAGCCCTGGAAGGAGGAATCAATAGTAGACTCGGTCCCTCACCCTGCCAAAATTTCTTGTGCGATTTAATTTTTTCTTCCATCGGTAAAATATACAAAAAAGGGGGAGATTAAACTTTATGATGAATGACTAAGACCAGGGGACTGGGAAACGAGGGGACGACTAGGATGACGGGGACGACTGGGATGATGGGGTAAATACTCTAATTGTCTTGTATGAACGCAGTTAAAGGATCGAAGGGCCTTGGTCGCAGCCAACAGCATAGCACCCATCTGTAATTTTTAATTTTTAATTTTTAATTCTTTATTCCCCTCCTCGTTCCTGTAATAAATCCTCATCATACTATCATCCAACTTCTCTTCCCGATCCAGTACCCAATCCGTTTCGGGGGCTTTGATTCCTGAGCCAAATCTGGCATTCCCGATGTAAATCCTCGCCTCATCCCACAATCCTTCGCGCAGGTAGGATTCAAGCAGGGACTTTCCTCCTTCTATCAATAGAGACTGAATACCTCTCTCCAGAAGAATGGCGTTGATCTCACTCAGCATGTCATTGTTAAATTTGATTCTGATGTATTCCAGATTTGGTTTTGATTTCATCTCCTTTTCGGTAAAGACCAGGGTCTCTGTAGATTGATCCAGCATAGCGGAAGTTGCCGGCAATATTCCCCTCCTGTCGAGCACCATCCGCAACGGATGATTGCCACTCCACTCCCGTACGGTCAGTGAAGGGTTGTCCTTCAGAACTGTATTGGTACCTACCAGGATGGCTGCCTCGTCCGACCGCATCTTGTGGACTGCAATCCTGGAAAGGTTGTTGGTAATCCAGGTTGGCTGACCAAAATCAGCTTCATCACGTGACTTGTCAATGAAGCCATCCTCTGTTTGTGCCCATTTCAGAATGATGTAGGGCCTCTTTTTTTGGTGAAAGGTCCGGAACCGGCGGTTCATCCTGTTGCACTCCTCTTCCAGCATGCCCACCTCGACGTCACATCTGGCAGAACGCAAATGCTCCAGTCCCCTTCCAGCCACTTTTTCGTTGGGATCAACAGAGCCAACCACTACTTTTGGTATTTTCATTTTTACCACCAAATCCGCGCAGGGTGGAGTTTTGCCGAAATGAGAACAGGGTTCCAGCGTCACATACATTGTAGAGTAGGCAAGTAAATGCTTATCTTTTACTGAGTTGATGGCATTCACCTCGGCGTGTGCTTCGCCATACTTATGGTGATATCCTTCGCCGATGACCAGACCGTTGTGCACGATCACACAGCCTACCATCGGATTGGGCGCCACCTGTCCCATGCCAAGCTTGGCCAGCTCAATGGCGCGGACCATAAATTTTTCTTCGGCCTGCCCGGCATCAAAACTGCTGTGATTCCCTATTTTTGTATTTCCTGCCATGCTGAAAACAAAGAAAATAATCAGGGAGAAACTCTCTCCCCTCTATCCACCTTCCGAGGTGGAGGGCTTTACCCGGCTCATTCTGGAGCATGTAACCGGTTTCAACCGGTTGCAGATGCACCTGAACCAAACAGAACCGCTTCCTGAACCAAAGATAATGCAAATCATGGAGATCCTGAACCGGCTCCTCACAAACGAACCCATCCAGTACATTTTGGGCGAGACAGAATTCTACGGACTGAAATTCACAGTAACACCCGATGTTTTGATTCCCAGGGCAGAAACGGAGGAGCTGGTCGACTGGATCATTTCGGAAGAGAAAGCGCATTGCAAAAGCCTGCTGGACATTGGTAGCGGGAGCGGATGCATTCCAATCGCCATCGACAAAAATACAAACATTGACCAAGTTGATGGGTGGGACATTTCGGAGCAGGCGCTTCAGATTGCCCGGAGCAATGCCACTAGAAATGACTCAAGAGTTGTGTTTTCCCATCAGGATATTTTTGCCCCTACCGGGGTTAGTGAACTCTCCAAATGGGATGTCATTGTCAGCAATCCTCCATATGTTTTGATGGAGGAGTCTGACCTGATGGAAAGAAATGTTGTCGATTTTGAACCCCATCTGGCCCTTTTTGTTCCCGACCATGATCCGTTGATTTTTTACCGCGCCATTGCCCGGTTTGCCGCTGTTCATTTACAACTTCACGGTAGTTTGTACTTCGAAATCAACGAAGCGATGGGCGGGCAAACCACAAAATTGCTGAAAGAGTTTGGTTTCGATGAAATCCTTACCAGGAAAGATCTTCAGGGGAAAGTGCGGATGGTAAGAGGGAGAAGATGAGCACTGCTCATCTTCTCCCTCTTACCATCCTACTTCTCCGTATTAAAAATACTATTTTCATCAATGAAGGCTTGTGAGGCATCCGCATTGGCTTTGCTCTGGGCACTCCAGATGCTGACATTGAGCTCAAAGCCGATGAGGAGAATGAGGGCCATAAAATAGAACCAGAGCATCACCACAATCAGGGTACCGATGGAGCCGTAGAGGGTGTTGTATTTCCCGAAATTGTTGATGTAGAAAGAGAACCCCACCGAAATCAGAATGGAGAGTACTGTTGCAAGGGTGCCACCTGCTGAGATAAACCTGAACTTCATTTTTTTTGCGGGGGCGAAGTAAAAAAGAAAGGCAAAGGTAAAAAAGAAGAGGAAAAGGATCACCAGCCATTTGCCGCCGATCAAGAGGTAGTAAATATAGTCGAAACGGATGAAGTCTTTGGCCACCAGGAATGTCATGGCCCGCTGACTGATGGTGATAAGGGCGACACTCAAGGTGGTTAATGTGGTAAGAATCAACGATAAACCAAAAGCGATAAGGTAAAGACTAACGATACTACGCGTTTCTATGGCATGAATGGTATTGTTGAAAGCGACGATGATCGATACCAAACTATTGGTTGAAAAGACGAAAGCCGCAAAAAAACCAAACGAAAGCAGGCTGCCCCGGGGCTGTGTTATGATATCCTGGATAGTACCCTGGATAGCGACAAATGCATTATCAGGCAATACACTTTGTATCAGGTCCATCAGCTGGACCTGAAAGTTATTGATTGGGATGTAAGGAATCAGGGTAAAAAGAAAAATGATGGCCGGAAAAACCGCCAGAATGAAATTGAATGCAATGGCCGATGCCCTGGTGGTTATTGCTCCATCTACAATCCCCTTCCAGAAAAAGAGTGCGACATCATACAAGGGCAGCCCATCGAAAAAGGGCATAGTGATTTTTTTCGCTTTCTTTACAATGCGGTCAAGAATATTTTTGATCCAAATCCTGGCTGATTCTAAAACAGTATGCATGCTGCTCTTTTTTGCTAGTCTTTCTCAATTCTTAATTGAACCAGAAGTGGTTTGTTGGCAAAAGATTTCAGCATAAAATAGATTCTAAAATTGGCATTGGCTGTTTGCATTTTTCCAATTCCATAGACAGAATCAGTGCCACCCTGGTGGGTTAGTTTGAAATCCGTTGGCCTGTTTTTGCTGAAGAAATCGTTCAGGATCATCTCCCCCTGCTCTTTGGAACAGATATTTTCCTTGTCGAGGATCACCAGTTCCACATTGTCGTTGAAACAGGAGGCGATCATCTTCGCGTTTCCCGTTTTCAATCCGTTTTCAATCTGGACTGGAATCTGGGAGAAGAGATTGTTGCTCAGCAACAGAAGTAAGAGCACTGAGCCAAAAGAGGTAAGAATTTTCTTCATAGTACTTGTTTGAACTGTTTTGAAATTCAGTTGACTGTCAAATATAACCAATACCTGCAAATTTTGTGCCTGATTTTATACCATGTGCAAAAATAACATTACTTTGTAGCTTCTCTAACAATCACCTTGCCATGCGTATAACGTTCATGCTGGTTGGAGCCACTGATAAAAAATATCTCCTGGAGGGGATTGAGGATTACCGGAAAAGGTTGATCCACTACCTTCCCTTTGAGATAAAGGTTATCGCGGATATCAAGAACTCCAAAAATCTCTCGGCTGATCAGCAAAAAGAGCGCGAGGGCAAAGCCATTCTGGATCTGGTGTCAACAGGCGATGAACTGGTTTTGCTGGATGTCGAAGGGGCAGAATTTTCCTCTTCCGGGTTGGCTAGTTGGATTGAAAAACGCATGCTTGCCGGCACCAGGCAATTAATTTTTGTTGTCGGGGGGCCTTACGGGTTTTCGGAGGCAGTATACAAACGTGCCGATAGTAAAATGTCTCTCTCCAGGCTAACCTTCCCGCATCAGTTGGTGAGGTTGCTTTTTATCGAACAGCTTTACCGTGCCATGACCATCATCAAAGGAGAACCCTATCACCATGCCTGAACCAACCGGAAATATTGTCTCCAGGAACCTCCTGCTTGTTGTTGCACTCCTTGCACTGGGATGCTCTTTTGGCTGGGGTCCCCTGTTTTCTTCCGGATCTGACCAGAAAGCAGAGGGTGAGCGTATTTTCAGGGTTTTTGAAGGGAAGGAGAGAACCATCAGGGCAGAAATGGAAAAGATTGCCCTGGAACTCTCCCCCGGAGACAAAGCAGGGAAGCTGTGGGAAGGTACTGAAGAGATGGAACAATCGGGGAAGGGACTATTCTACACAGTTACTAAATACGATTCACTGCTTTACTGGAGCTCTTCCCTGGTAGCTTTTGATCATCAGTCGGAGCAGATTAAACCGGAAGGGATTCTTAAAAAAATGCCAACTGGATGGTTCTATGTTTTCTCCAAACAAAAGGATCATTTTACAATTAATGGTTACATGTTGATTAAGAGGGACTTTCCATATCAGAACAGGTATGTGCAGTCCTCTTTTCAGCAAGATTTTCACCTCTCAGATCAAAGTGAGGTAGTTTCGACAGAGAAGCCTGGCAACATACAAATCTTTTGTCATGAGGGGAAATTTCATTTTGGAATACACTATATAAACAGGCAGAATGGTACTTCACAGGAAGAGATCCCCGCATTTCTATTTTTCCTGCTCTTTGTCATCATGCTTTCCGCACAATTTCACAAATGGCTTTTCGGACAGCCACTTAAACCGTTTCTCAAATTTGCCATTTCCGTGCTATTTGCTGCGCTGTTCTATTCAGCGCTGAACTATCTAAAATTGCCTCATGCAGTTTATGATGGCAAGCTGTTCACTCCTTTCCATTTTGCCTGGAGCAGGACGCTCTCCTCCCTGGGGGAATACCTGCTTGTCTCTTTCTTCCTATTTTTCGTTGCGCAATCATTTTTTGTATTATATCGAAAGCAGCGTAATACCGGGATTTTAAACAAAAGGAACCTCTTCTTTTTTGTATTTGCTGCCGGATATTTTGCCGGTTCAACAGGACTATTCCTGTTGCTGTTGAACAACTCCGATATCTCCCTCGAATTGTATGCCAACTATGCCATCTCCATCCCGAACATTCTGGCAACCGGATGTATTGCATTGCAGATGATAGGTCTGGCTGTTATTTTGGTAAGAATAAAATGTGCGGTTACCAGGGAGAAAAATTCATTCTCTTTCTTCCTCCCGGGGATTCTCTCATTGGCGCTTATTTGGTTATTGCTTTTCTTGTTTGGATGGCAAATTCCTGCGGTAGCAGTAATATTTTACCTGATCGTCCTTTTTCTCATTGATCGTATTGGAATTGATCTTTTGTCAAGATATAAACTCACCTCATTGCTGGTGTATGGTCTCTTGCTGGCTTTTGGGCTCAATTTGGTCGCCCAGAAAGAGAGTGAAAGAAGAAGGGCTGACATCCTGCAGGTGATGGCAGTAACACTGGCCACGGAACGGGATGCGGCTGCTGAAATTTTCTTGTCTGATTTTGAATCGAAAATAGTCAAAGATTCATTGATCCAGGCTTTAACAACCCCTCCATACCAAAAATTGCAAACCTACCTGAAGCAGAATTACTTTACAGGTTTCTGGAACAATTATGAGCTGCAGGTCACTGTTTGTGCCGCATCCGACAGCGTTTTCCTTCCGGATGAGCGGCTAAAATTTCCATGCCTTGATTTTTTCAATCAGTTGAAACAATCAAAAGGTGTGATCCTACCTGGGTCTGATTTCTATTTCATGGACCGCCTCAATGGACGGATTTCTTACCTTGGGGAAGTGCACTTGTTCAATCAGCAAAACAAAAAACCGCTTATCGCATTTATCGAACTAAACTCAAAAATTATTCCGGAGGGGAAGGGCTATCCCCAATTACTGATGGACCAGCAGGCCTCCCGGAGAAACCGGAATGACGGTTACAGTTATGCAAAGTATTTCGACGACAAGCTGGTCGACAGAGGTGGCAGCTATTTGTACGATCCTGGCATGGAGCATGCTGAAAAATTGCAAAAGGAGTTCAACTATTACGAAAAGAATGGATTTTTGCATTGTATCTACAAGCGGAGCGGGGCAAATTATGTGGTGGTTAGCTACCCCCTCTCTTCCTGGATAGATAAGGGAAAAGGGTTTCCAACACTTTTCCTTTTTATCTACCTTCTGGGTTTTTGCTGGATTCTACTTAGTCAGCGAACAAAGCTAATTCCCAAAGACAGGCTCGAGCTGAGGGGAAAGATTCAATTTACCCTGGTCTCTACCTTGCTGGTTTTGCTCTTTCTAATTGGGTGGGGACTCATCAAATACAACTATTTGGAGTTTCAGCGTACACTAAAAGATAACCTTGACCAAAAGGTGCGGGCCATTTCATCCGAACTTGGACTCAGGGTCGGACATTCCGTCAGGATGGATGCCATCCACGATTATCTTGGAGAACAACTATCCGAGATTTCGGATATCACCTGGACTGACATCAACCTGTACGACTTGAAGGGAAAACTTGCCGCATCATCGCGGAACGAAATTTTCGAGCAGGGATTGACCTCTGACAGGATGAATCCCCTGGCTTACCAGGCAATGCATATCCAGGGCAACCAAACTTTTCTGCACAATGAGAATCTCGGCAAAATGGAGTTCTTCTCCGTGTATGCTCCTTTATTTAACCAAAATGAAGATTTGGTCGGGTATGTCAATCTTCCCTATTTTAACCGGCAGGATGAGTTCACCAGGCAAGTAACGGGATTTATTGTAGCCTTCCTCAACCTATATATTTTGCTGGTTTTGCTCACGATGGTCATTGCATTGGCCATCAGTACCAAACTCACAGTTCCGTTGCTGCAGATTGAGCAAAAACTGAAGGGAATTGCGCTTGGGAAACAGAATGCGAGAATTGAATACCAGGGGGAGGATGAAATCGGCCGGTTGGTAGAGGCCTACAACAAGAAAGTGGCGGAATTGGCTGAAAGTGCATCTATGCTTGCCCGGTCGGAGAGGGAAACGGCATGGAAGGAGATGGCAAGACAGATTGCGCACGAAATCAACAATCCGCTTACTCCTATGAAATTGAATATCCAGTATCTTCAAAAGATCAAGGATGAAGGGGCTCCCAATTTTGACGAATATTTTAATCGGGTAACCCGGATGCTGGTGGCGCAAATTGACGCTTTGTCGTCGATTGCAGCTGCTTTCTCTGATTTTGCACAAATGCCTTCCACCCGAATTGAATCGGTTGAAATGGTTGGATTGATCAGGGAAATTGTAACCCTTTTCGATTCTCCTGAGGAGTACCGATTGAAGGTCATCTATCCTGATCAACCAGTCGTAATTGTCTCAGGTGACCGGGACCAGATCAGAAGGGCCCTTGTGAATGTGATCAGGAATGCCGTTCAGGCCATTCAGCACCAGTCTGATGGTGAAATCATTGTAAGCGCTGAAGTAGTTGAACAAAGAGTGCGGATCTCTATTCAGGACAATGGCCCCGGAATCCCGGAGGCAGATCGGGACCGTCTGTTCGAGCCCAGTTTTACCACAAAAAGCGGAGGCATGGGGCTTGGCCTGGCCATTTCAAAGAGTATCCTGGAAAATAGCAAAGGTGAGATCAGTTTTCAGAGTGAAGTGGGAAAAACGATATTTTATTTGGAGTTCCAGTTATCTAATTCCCCATCTCCGCCAAAAACTTAATCCGGACCAACCGGATTTCGGCTACTTCATAGTCATCGCCCAGCTCGGCAATGGCCTCCTCCATCGAATCTGATTCTGCATCCTCCTTGAAATAGTTGTAGATATCCTCGATCTGGTCCTCATCCATGATATCCTCGATGTAGTAATCGAGGTTCACTTTTGTGCCGGAATTGACAATGGCTTCAATCTCCGTTAGCAGGGTATCCATGTCCATATCTTTGGAGGCGGCAATCTCATCGAGTGGCAATTTGCGATCGATGTTCTGGATGATGAACACCTTATTTTTTGATTTGTTGGCAACCGACCGCACCACAAAATCCTGGGCGCGCTCAATTCCATTGTCTTCAACGTGCTTTTTGATCAGTTCAACGAAGGGTTTTCCATAGCGCTGGGCCTTGCCTTGACCAACACCGATGATGTTCTGAAGTTCGTCAAGTGTGCAAGGATACTGAATGGACATATCGGCAAGCGAGGGATCCTGAAAAATGACAAACGGAGGTAAGTTGTTTTTGACGGCCACCCTTTTACGGAGATCCTTCAGCATCAAAAAAAGTTCGGGATCACCAACGGCTCCAGCTCCCTGAGGTACCTCATCCGATTCTTCCTCGGCTTCGTAATCATGGTTTTTAACAATGGTAAATGACTGAGGGTTATCAAGATATGCTCTCCCTTTGGGCGCCATTTTTAAAACGCCATAATTTTCAATGTCCTTGATGAGGAAGCCTGCAATGATGCATTGGCGGTAAACAGCGTTCCACAATTTGTCTTTGTGATCATCGCCCTCCCCGAAGATCTCCAGTTTGTTGTGGAGGAAGGATTTTACCTGCGCGGTTTCGTTGCCAGTCAGGATATTGACCAGGTGCTCACTTTTGCACTGCTCCTTGACATCGAGAACCGCCTGCAAAGCCAGTGTAACCATCTCTTTGCCTTCAATCAACTCTTTTGGGTTCAGGCAGTTGTCGCAGTGTTCGCAATTTTCGGTGATGTATTTCTCTCCAAAATAGTGAAGCAGAATGGTCCTGCGACAAAGGGAAGATTCGGCGAATGCAACGGTATCGAGCAACAGCTGTTTCCCGATTTCCTGCTCTGCAACCGGTTTCCCCTGCATAAATTTTTCCAGTTTCTGGATATCCTTGTAGCTGTAAAAAGTGATGCACCGTCCGTCACCACCGTCGCGACCCGCGCGGCCTGTCTCCTGGTAGAATCCTTCAAGCGATTTGGGAATGTCGTAGTGAACCACAAACCGCACATCGGGTTTGTCGATACCCATGCCAAAAGCGATGGTTGCCACGATGACATCGACCTCTTCCATCAGAAATTTATCCTGGTTGTTCGAGCGGGTTGAGGAATCCATCCCGGCATGGTAGGCCAGCGCTTTGATTCCGTTCACCTGAAGTAGTTCGGTAATCTCTTCCACCTTTTTACGGCTCAGGCAATATATAATGGCAGACTTGCCGGTGTTTGTCCTGAAAAGTCGGATTATCTGATCTTTGGCTTTCACCTTTGGCCGTACCTCATAAAACAGGTTGGGCCTGTTGAAGGAGGATTTGAATACATTGGCATTGAGCATTCCCAGGTTTTTCTGGATGTCGCTCTGAACCTTTGGTGTGGCTGTTGCAGTCAATGCGATAATGGGAGCCTGACCTATTTCGTTGACGATGGGCCGTATGCGGCGGTACTCCGGCCTGAAATCATGACCCCACTCGGAGATACAGTGTGCCTCATCGATGGCGTAAAAGGAGATTTTGATTGTTTTCAAAAAATCGATGTTCTCCTGTTTGGTCAGGGATTCGGGGGCAACATAAAGCAATTTGGTCTGACCTTTGCCAATGTCCTCCTTTACTTTCTGAATGGCCGATTTGGTCAGACTTGAGTTGAGAAAGTGTGCGATTCCATCGTGAACGCTGAAACTACGAATGGCATCCACCTGGTTTTTCATCAAAGCGATCAATGGTGAAATTACAATGGCAGTACCCTCCTGAATCAAAGCAGGTAGCTGGTAGCACAGAGATTTACCCCCCCCTGTAGGCATCAGAACAAAGGTATCCTGTCCGTCTAAGAGACTTTTGATCACCTCTTCCTGTTGTCCTTTGAAACGGTCGAATCCGAAATATTTTTGTAGTTCAGAAGTCAGCGTGTTTTTGTCCTCAATTATCATCAGTCTATTCTATCCTTTTTGTATTAAAAATACTAAGTTATAAAATATTGTCCTGCATACAAGACAATTATTTAATATCAATAAAATTTAACATTCCTGGGCAAATGAATTTTGGGGTTATCTCTTTGATAAAAAAAATGATTTCTCAAAGCCTGACTAAATACCTGTCCGCCGGCTTACGGATCATTTTTGGTCGGAGCGAATAATTCCTTTTGGGCACTTCATCTGGGTAAAGAATTGTATATTTGCCGCAAAGAAATTGTTTAAGTTATAACACAGAGAGCAATTTTCTTATCGATGAGGATATATTTAAAAGATGGGATATAACGCTCTGTGTTAGTTTTTATTCAGGCAGATTTTTCATGGCAGAAAAGGTAAAGAAATCAATTTTTTCCAAAAAAAAAGAGGACAACAGCTCCAAGGGGACTGAAATGTCATTCCTCCAGCATCTCGAAGAATTAAGGTGGCATTTGGTCCGTTCTTCGGCTGCTGTGGTGTTTTTTGGGGTGATCGTATTCCTGAACAGACAGTTCATATTTGACGATGTAATTTTGGCCCCCAAGAATCCGAATTTTGTCACTAACCGATTTTTTGGCTGGTTGGCAGTGCAACTGAATTCGCCGGATCTTGCCATTAATACCAAGCCCTTCCAGTTAATTAACATCGATCTGTCCGGTCAGTTCGGTATTCACCTGAATCTGGCTATTATCGGCGGAATCATCATCTCTATTCCATATATATTGTGGGAATTCTGGCGTTTCGTTCGCCCGGCATTGTATGAGAACGAGCGAAAGCATGTAACCTCAGCAGTCGTTTACAGCTCTTTTCTGTTTCTGCTGGGAGTTTGTTTTGGCTATTTTCTGATTGTTCCGTTAACTACCCATTTTTTCGGCAGCTACCAGGTCAGCCAGGAGGTGCTTAATCAAATTAATCTTACCTCCTACATCAGTTCTGTCACTACAATCGTTCTTGGCAGTGCCATTGTTTTTGAATTGCCCATTGTCATGTATTTTCTGGCCAAAGTTGGTTTGGCAGGGACCTCTTTTTTTAAGACATACCGCAAACATGCCTTTATCATTCTGCTTTGCCTTGCAGCCATTATCACCCCTCCGGATGCATTTAGTATGTTGCTCGTAACCGGACCACTGGCATTGTTGTATGAGTTGGGTATCTTCATGGCGCGGATAGTGGAGAAAAGACGCGGGGATGTAGATTTGCTGGAAGCTTAGAGAAAGTGCCTAAAGTGAGCTAAAGTGCCTAAAGTTAATAAAGTTGCGGACTCCTGATATTAGGTCATATATTGCAAGTTGCGAAGTACTTTAGTCACTCTAGTCACTTTAGCTCACTTTAGGCACTTAAAGATTAGAGATCAAATATAGATATTACTAACATGAAGCTAAGAGCAGAAAACATAGTAAAAAAATACCGTAACCGGACAGTTGTAAAGGGTGTTACGATCGAACTGCAACAGGGCGAAATTGTTGGATTGCTTGGTCCCAACGGTGCCTGGAAAACGACCTCCTTTTACATGATTGTTGGACTCATCAAAGCCAACGGAGGCACTATTTATCTGGATGATACC
>CAYHQN010000099.1:0-16477 GCA_964358545.1 uncultured Tangfeifania sp.
AGGCTGATATAGATAGATATTATAAGTAAAAATCATTTTAGTAAAGTAGAAGTAAGTAAATAACAATTAAATGAAAATTAAATATAAGAATTAAATGACCTAAACGTATTCTCATTAAGTTGACAACGCTACTATTCAGACGTCATGTTGCAATATGTGATTTTTGAACCTTAAAATATGCTTACTTGATTTAGCGTAATACTCAGATATTAATATCTATCTTTGATTTAAACCCAAATACTTTAACTTTATGAATGGAATAGCATTAATACTAATTGTCAGTGCAGTTATTGTAGCATTGATGATTCTTATCTACATTGTAGCACTTAACGTTGGCAAGAAAACTATATTTCTCGGCTCTGGGGCTCCAATTTCAATGGCTCAAGCACTTCTTAGCTCAATTCATGTTACAATCCAGCATTTATTGGGTGTATTAATCATTATGCTTATTTGTATATTAATGGTCGACAAGACAATTACTTCGGATGCAGGTCTTCCTTTACTTTCAGCCGTGTCTGGTTATTTACTTGCAAAAACTTTTAAGGACGTGAACATAACCCCCACTAAAAAAGGTAAAGAGAAACCAGAATAATTGAGATAAAACTGAAGATTCCAATTAGATTAGATTTTGAATCAACATTTATTTGTGTATTTTATTATTATCGTCTTATAAATAATCTTTCAATTCACGGAATGTTAATCGTTCAGTTTTCTGTATTTGATTCATCAGATTTAAATATCTCTTAGTCTGTTTTCCAGCATGCTGCTTTTTAAAATGCTTTTTATATAGCTGTTCAAACTGTTGGTCGCTGCGAAAATATAAACCCAACGTTTTATCTAAATCCCTGTACTTTTTGCTTTGGGTCTGCTTTTCGTACATACAACCCTTAAAGGCTGAACGGGGTAAAAATGATTATCAACCAAATACATCTTTCTGCAACAAATAGATTAATTAAATATTTCTAATTTGGTTGTTAATGGCTGGTTACTTCCCAATACAAAAATGCTTAAAAATATTTCCAAGCACCTCATCTGTAGTTATTTGACCTGTAATAGCCCCCAGGTAATGCAGGCATTCGCGGATGTCCTGTGACAAGAATTCGCCGGAGAGGTTGGATTCCAGGCCGGCGATGGTCCGTTCGATGGCATCCAAGGCTTTGGTCAGCGCTTCATAGTGGCGGATATTGGTAACGATCACATCTTCCGGTTGAATTTTAAACAAAGAGACCGACTCGTGCATCAAACCGATCAGTCCGGACAGGTTCTCCTTCGATTTTGCCGCAACAAAGACCAGTGATTCGTTCGCTTTCAATGGAATAGAGGATAATTCAGCGCGTACCTTTTCCGAAACCAAATCGGATTTGTTGGCGACCAATATGAGCTTTTGGTCCTTGATCTTGTTTCTGATCTCCTTAATTCTGTCCAGGATTGCTTCAACAGGAGAGGTGAGATCCAGCACCAGCAACACCAGCGTTGCCTGCTCCAATTTCCGGTAGGAGCGCTCGATTCCAAGGTTTTCAATGGTGTCGGCGGTCTCACGTAATCCGGCAGTGTCGAAGAAGCGAAACTGGACGCCATCCAGGTTAACTACGTCTTCTATCACATCACGGGTGGTACCATGAATATCGGAAACGATCGCCTTCTCTTCATTGAGCAGGGCATTCAGCAGGGTTGACTTTCCTACGTTAGTCTCCCCGATGATGGCAACAGGAATGCCGTTTTTAATCACGTTCCCTAAGTTGAACGAATCCGCCAATTTGCGAAGCAGGGAGGCAATTTTGCGCGAAAGTTTCATAAGCTGGCTCCTGTCGGCAAACTCAACATCCTCTTCACTGAAATCAAGTTCCAGCTCTACAAGTGTTATAAAATGGAGAAGCTGTTCCCTTAGCTGCCCGATTTCTGCTGAAAATCCGCCACGCATCTGGTTCAATGCCACCCTGTGTGCGGCGGAATTACCGGAGGCGATAAGGTCTGCTACCGCTTCTGCCTGAGAGAGATCCATCTTTCCGTTCAGGAATGCGCGCTGGGTAAATTCTCCGGGTCGCGCCAGTTCCGCTCCGCTATCAATCATCAAACGGAGAATCTGTTGCTGCACGTATTGCGACCCATGGCAGGAGATTTCCGCCACATCTTCACCTGTATAGGAGTGGGGAGCCAGGAAGAGTCCGATAACAACTTCATCCAGAAGGATATTCTCTTTATAGATCGAGCCAAAATGGAGTGTGTTGGCCGCCTGATCCGCCAGTTTCTTGCCGGGAGAAGGAGACCTGAAAACGGAATCAACGATCGTGATTGCCCTGCTCCCTGAGAGCCGGATGACAGCAATGCCTCCTGTTCCGGCAGGAGTAGAAATGGCACAGATGGTTGAATCCTCGAACATGTGTCGTTAAATTTTTTACAAAGATAGCAGATCCAATAAAAAAGAGGGGTACCGAAGCACCCCTCTTTTTATTGGATCTCAGCAGTTGAAACTCTTCGAATTATTTTTATATTTGATCTATTATCCAACCTTTGGTTAACTACACAAAAAAACAACGAGATGCTTCCAAAATTTTTACTTGCAGACAATTCACAAGTCCTTCCCGACACGATCTTCATCATTCATACAGAGGAGCCCCGTTTCATCGTAGGCTGTGATTTGGAAGGATTCAATGTCGATCAGGAAATTCATTGGATTGATGAAGAACCTGATAGCGCTGACTTAAAAGCCGAATTGCTGGAGCAGGCTGAAGAGTTTATGGAACTTGAACTCGAATACGAAGAAGAACTTGATAAACTGGAGGAGGAATCTGACAATTAACTTTATTAGTCATGCAAATTATTGAAAAAGAAGGTCCAAAGAGACTAAAGAGATCCGTTAAAGACACGATGATTGCAGGTATTTGTGGTGGTCTGGCAGACTATTTTGACATTGATTCCACATTGGTCAGGCTGGCATTTGCGTTTACCGTCCTCTTTGCCGGTACGGGTATTTTGGCCTATCTCATTATGTGGATCATCGTTCCAAAAGAAGATTACTAACTTGTAGTTTCATTTTTCAGACCTTTCTTCGTGTGTTTTATTACCATGAAGGTTAAGGTCGTATTCATTTATACCTATCAAACTCCCATGCAAAGAAGGAATTTTATACAAAAATCATCAGCTGCTTTGGCATTCACCGGCATTGGAACATCCATTTTCGCCATGCCTGAATTTCAGGATGTAAAGCCGTCGAATAGTGCATTTTTTAAGTTGAGATATGCTCCCGGTTTCGGAACTTTCAATGAACTGGCAGGGAAAGATCCGATAGACCAGATTAGATTCTGCAACGATCAGGGATTCAGGGCCATGTTCGACAATGGTTTCATGAACAAACCCGTTGAGGACCAGGCTAAGATTGTTGCCGAGATCAACCGGTTGAACATGAAGATGGGACCGTTCGTGTTGTATGCTGATTTCAGCAAGGAATCGATGGTTTTGAAGGACAATGATATCCGCCAAATGCTGGTCGACAAAGTGAAAGCCGGTGTGGAGGTTTGTCAGCGCACTGGTCTCAAATGGGCATTGATGGTTCCCGGCCGCTACAATGAACACATGGATTGGGGCTACCAGACTGCCAATGTGATCGATATCATGCGTGAGTTAAGTGATATCGCTTTACAGGGGGGGATGACCATTGTTCTGGAGCCACTCAACAAACGCGACCATCCGGGTCTCTTTCTGACCGGAATGGCCCAGACTTATGCAATTTGCCGGGGAGTAAACAGTCCAGCCTGCAAAATTGTTGATGACCTTTACCACCAGCAGATCACAGCCGGAAATCTGATACCGAACATCGAAGCTAGCTGGAGTGAGATCGCTGCATTTCACATCGGCGACAATCCCGGAAGGAAAGAACCGGGCACAGGAGAGATCAATTTTATCAATATTTTCAAATACATCAAAAACAAGGGTTATGACGATGTACTCTGCATGGAACATGGCCGTAGCATTAAAGGCAGGGATGGTGAACTGGCACTGATCGAAGCCTACCGGAAAGCGGATAATTTTTAGTGATGTCAAATCCCATTTATGCAACAGGAAAAGTTGAATGTTGCGCTGTTTTCGGTAATTGCAGCGATTTTCTTAACTGGCTCTAAGTTGCTTATAGGCCTGTTAACAGGAAGCCTTGGAATTCTTTCTGAAGCATTGCATTCGGGACTTGACCTGGTCGCGGCAGTCATTACCTATTTTTCTGTGCGTATTTCCGACAAACCGGCCGACAAACAGCATAATTACGGACATGGCAAGATTGAGAATTTTTCGGCTTTGGTTGAAACATTTTTGTTGCTGATCACTTGTATTTGGATTGTTTATGAGGCATCGCACCGGCTGATTACCGGAAAAACACATATCGAAGTAGGATTTTGGAGTTACGTTGTTGTTATCAGTTCAATAATAATTGATATTTCGCGTTCCAGGGCATTGAAAAGGGTTGCGAAGAAGTACAATAGTCAGGCGCTTGAAGCAGATGCACTCCATTTTTCAACAGATATATGGAGTTCGGCAGTTGTCCTTTTGGGCCTGATATGTGCCAATTTTGGACTGTTTTTTGCTGATTCCATTGCTGCACTTGGAGTCGCAATCATTGTTTTATCTGTTTCTTTTCAACTGGGGAAAAGATCCGTTGATGTCTTACTGGATAAAGCCCCGCAAGACACCGTCGACATAGTGAAGCAAACACTTTCTGAATTCGGGGAGGTAAAGCATTTTCACAGTCTGAAAATAAGAACCTCAGGAGCAGATACCTTTGTCAAGGTAAATGTTCATTTGGATCCTGAATTGAGCCTCCGTCAGGTTCATGAGATTTGTGACAAAATTGAAAATGAAATTGGTTCCCGCATCAAGCGAAGCGAAGTAAACATCCACGCAGAGCCCCAGGATCCCGGGCATATTCAGACAGAGAAACAGGATGGATTGTAAGAAATCACTGATTTTATTGAGCTAATTCAAATATATTGAATAACTTTGCTCATAATATTGAGTAAAATTACTCAGTACATTGAGTAAAAATTTAAAATATGTTTGAACGTTCATATATAGAAGGACTTAAGAAAAGAATAGAAGAGCCAAGAAGGTTTATTCAAGTTGTGTTGGGGCCAAGGCAAGTTGGTAAAACGATGATGATATCACAACTTTTACAGAAAATAACTGTCGGATATTTGTATGAATCAGCCGATGCCGTATCGAATGCGAACAATACCTGGTTGCAACAGATTTGGGAGAGTGCCAGATTGAAAATGAAGGCTGCAAGTTCGACGGAGTTTCTCTTGGTTGTTGATGAAATCCAGAAAATTGAAAATTGGAGTGAACTGGTCAAACAGCAGTGGGACAAAGATACCTATGAAAATATAAATATCAAAGTAGTACTCCTGGGATCCTCCCGTTTGTTGATACAAAAAGGATTGACAGAATCACTGGCTGGAAGATTTGAGACATTTTACATGGGGCATTGGTCCTATCCTGAGATGCGGGCAGCTTTTGACTGGAATGTCGATCAATACATCTATTTCGGTGGTTATCCTGGTTCTGCTGCACTTATTGGCGATGTAGACCGATGGAAAAATTACGTGAAAGATTCGCTGATTGAAACGGTCATTTCAAAAGATATATTGATGCTGACCAGGGTCCTTAAGCCCGCTTTGCTGAAGAGGTTATTTGAATTGGGCTCACTTTATTCAGGTCAGATCCTTTCCTATACGAAGTTGATAGGGGAACTTCAGGATGCAGGAAATACAACTACATTGTCTCATTATCTGGATTTGCTTTCAGAGTCAGGCTTGTTGGCCGGACTCGGGAAATACGCTGGAAACGTAATAAGGAAGCGATCAGCTAGCCCTAAATTTCAAGTTTATAACAATGCCTTATTTAGTGCAATGGATCACATCAAGTACGCAGATGTTGTGGTAAACCCTGCAAAATGGGGTCGTTTGGTTGAATCTTCAATTGGAACCCACTTGATAAATAATGCCTTGACAGAAAGATTTAATGTTTATTATTGGAGGGAAGGAAATCAGGAAGTGGATTTTGTTTTGGAGAAAAATGGACGTACAATTGCACTTGAAGTAAAAAGTGGAAGAGGTTATATGCCAGTCGGAATGAAACTCTTTGACCAGAAGTTCCATCCTGATAAGCTGCTATTGGTTGGAACAGGCGGATTACCCGTGGAAGATTTCCTCAATATTAATCCGGTTGAATTGTTTTAAAATGTAAAGAAGTTAAATATCCTATCTTGTAGCGTTTATTGCCATATGAAGATACTGATCATTGAAGATGAGAAAACTTTGTCGGATGCCATCGTCGAATACCTCGACGGGGAAGGTCATCTGTGCGAAGTTGTTTACACCTTCGAAGAGGCTGTGGAGAAAATTGAACTCTACCAGTATGATTGCATGGTGGTGGATATCAATCTTCCGGATGGAAGTGGTCTCGATCTGATCAGGTTGATCAAGAAAAGATCGATCACGGTAGGGATCATCATCGTTTCGGCGCGTAACTCCTTGGACAACAGGATTGAGGGACTGGAAATCGGCGCCGACCACTATCTTACCAAACCTTTTCACCTGGCAGAGCTCAATGCACATCTGAAATCGATCCATCGCCGGATTAGTTTCAACGGAAGCAATGAGTTGATATTGAATGAAATAAAGTTGATTCCGGAGGAGCACCGGGCTTTTGTGCTGGACAAAGAGCTGGTACTGACCAAAAAGGAGTATGAACTGCTGCTCTTCTTTATCTCAAACAAAAACAAGATTATCACCAAAGCCGGTCTGGCCGAACATCTGTGGGGCGACCATATGGATGCCGCCGACTCATATGACTTTATCTACACCCACATCAAAAATCTTCGTAGGGAGTTATTGAAGAAGGGATGCAGGGATTACATCAAAACCATTTACGGACTGGGTTATAAATTCGACATCACTTGAGACTCTTAACCAAAACGACACTTAATTTATTATCTATCTCCCTGTTTATCTATCTTTTCGGGGTTATAGCCTTCTATTATTCCTTGCGCATCCAGGTCGACAGCAATGTCAATAAAGAGATGGAGAAGCGGAAAAACAGTATCGTCCGTCAAATGGAAGAGGCCCATTCATCCGTAAGTCAGCCGCCCAACAGGAATGAAATAGTGATTGTAACCCCGGTTGACAAAGCCATCCCCAAAGACCGCTATGCCGATACCTTGATTTTTAACAAAGAAGAGCAGCGGTACCAGCTTTTCAGGCAGCTTGGTTTCAGCGAGACGGTCAACAAGCAACCTTATTATATTCAGATTTATAAGTCACTGGAAGAGACGGATAGTCTGATTGTCAGCATTATCACAACGATGACAGCGCTGGTGATTCTGTTAATCATTACCTTGCTTGTAGTAAACCGATACTCATCGAGATTGGTATGGAAGGTCTTTTACGATACCGTCGAAAAGATTAACCGTTATGATCTGAATACACACGAGGAGTTTGCTTTGCAGGATTCTGACGTGAAGGAGTTCGCGGATCTCAACCGGGTTTTGCTTACCATGACCGAACGGATTAAGAATGATTACCTGAACCTGAAGGAGTATACAGAGAATGCCTCGCACGAGATCCAGACACCCTTGGCCATCATCAATTCAAAGCTTGAACTTTTGCTGCAGTCGGGCGAGATGAGCGAAAAGCAGTACAAGGCGCTGGCCGATGCCTATGAAGCTTCCATCCGTCTGTCGAAATACAACAGTACCCTGATTTTGCTGGCTAAAATTGAGAATAAACAATTTCCAGAATCTAAGAAGGTAAGTCCTGAGGCCATTATCAATACGCTACTCGAAAATCTCGAAGATCTTATTCGCTCCAAAAAATTGGAGGTGGTCAAGCAACTCCTCCCGGATGTTACGCTCCGGATGAACCCACACCTGGCTGAAATGTTAATCGTCAATCTGGTGAAGAATGCGGTAAGGCACAATGTAAAAGGAGGCAAACTAATTGTAGAGCTAGGTGAGACGTTTCTCCGGATCTCAAATACCGGACCTGACCTTCCGGTAGATAAAAATTTGCTTTTCAAACGATTCTACAAATCATCTTCATCGCCCGAGTCTTTGGGCCTGGGATTGGCCATTGTTCAGAAGATATGTGCACTCTATGGTTTTGAAATTGACTACCAGTTTGAGAGGCAAATTCATAGTATGACGGTTAGCTTTGGCCCAAACAAATCTGGAACAGGTTTAAATAATGGTTTTGTATAATTTTGAATTAATCCAGATAGTTAAATTTGTTGGGTTCATCCGATAATAAGACTAGGGCAGACTCATTTGCTGAAATGAATTTCATGGTAATATAAGTCGTTCAAATACAGGCATATTAATGCCTTTTTCTCTTATATATTATTGGCGGAGCGACAAATAAAATTGTAAAAGCAAAACCGACATCTTTGGGCACCTTATTTGATTTCCAGATAAGCCCGCTACTGAAGATTCCCAACTTCAGATTTACTACAGAATCTGTTTATAATATCGCTACCGAAATCAATTTAGCGGTATCAACCCATGATCGGATTACTCGGTTTAAACCACAAGTCAGCACCCATTGAAGTGAGGGAACGTTTTGTTTTTTGCGAAGAAGACATCAAGCGGTTTATTCCTTTGCTCCAATTGAACGGCGTTTTGGGCGCCATTGTACTATCTACCTGCAACCGTACTGAGATCTATTATGAGATGAACGAATTGTTGGTACCCCTGAAAGCATCTGACATCGAAAACCTCCTTTTCTCCTTCCGGAAGGCAGACAAAGAGATCCGCAAATATTTCTATCACAAAGAAAACGAGGAGGTTGCCGCTCATCTGTTCCATGTTGGATCAGGATTGGATTCAATGGCATTGGGTGAATACCAGATCGTTGGCCAGATCAAAACAGCCGTTCAGATCAGCAAAACCAACAAACTGATCAGTTGTGCGCTAAGCAAGCTTTTTGATGATGCCCTGAAAACAGGGAAACAGGTCCGAACAGAGACGGCGCTCAACAAGGGGGCAGTTTCCATTAGTTATGCCGGAGTTGAGCTGGCTTCCAAGAAATTGCACCACCTGAGTACCCACCCGGTACTGCTGGTAGGAGCAGGTCAGACAAGTGAACTGACCATCCGAAATCTGATCAAGAAATCATGTTCCCTTTTCACCATTGTCAACCGGACCAGGGAAAAAGCAGAAGAGCTGGCTGCAAAGTACCATGCCCAGGTAGCTGAAATGGATCAGTTGTCAGAATTGTTGCTCACCAACGATATTGTTATTACCTCCACCGCTTCAAAAAAACCATTTTTCAATGCAGAAATGGTGCAGGCAGCCATGGTAAAAAGATCATGGAAACCACTGTTTTTTATCGACCTCTCTGTGCCCAGAAATGTGGCCATGGAGGTTGGAGCCCTTGAGCATGTTCACGTTTATGATGTGGATGCACTTAACCTTGTCATTGAAAACAACCTTGAGAAGAGAAAGGGCGAAATTTTCATGGCAGAGCAGATGATCGAAGCCTCCGTGGCAGAATTCATGAAATGGTTCAATATTCGGGCGCTAGCACCAACATTTAAAACCATCTCGACCAGTTTCCAGGAGGCCAGTAAGAATGTTTTGGATGGCATGATCAAGAACAGGGAGGCTGAGGAGTATGAAAAGGCACTCGAATATGGTGACCTGATCACCAAGAAATTGATTGGCATGATGATAGAAAATATCAAGTCAGTCACCGACAACGGGTCCAACCGGGAGTACATCACCGTTGTAAATCAATTATTTGCACAAGAGTAAGAATGGAGCAAACCATACGAATAGGTACCAGAGGCAGCCAGCTGGCACTCTATCAGGCCAATGTTGTCAAAGAAGAATTGGCCAAAAAATTTCCTGAACTGCAGTTTCAGACCGTTGTGATCAAGACCAAGGGGGACAAGATACTGGATGTTCCTTTGTCCAAAATTGGAGACAAAGGGCTGTTTACCAAAGAGCTTGAAGTTGCCATGTTTGACAATGAGATCGACATGGCCGTTCACAGCCTAAAAGATTTGCCCACACGTTTCCCGGAGGGTGTGCTTTTAGGCGCAGTTTTGAAGCGGGGAGAGGTGCGAGACGCTTTGATCAGTTCTACCAAAAGAACGCTTAGTGACCTGACAGCAGAAGACATCATCGCAACTTCAAGTCTGAGGAGAAAAGCCCAATTGTTACGCTACAACAAAGATTTTAACATTGTCGAAATTCGCGGAAATGTGAATACCAGGATCAGAAAGATGGAGGAGGGCTATTGCACAGTGATGATGATGGCAGGTGCAGGATTGCAAAGGTTGGGAATGGAAAACTATATATCCGAATTGATTTCAGAAGATATTGTGATTCCAGCCTGCAGTCAGGGAGCCATTGCCATCGAGATTCGTGAAAATGATCCGGAAATTGCCAGCCTTGTTTCAGCCATCAACGACGAAGCGACACTCATTGCCACCAATGCCGAACGTGCTTTCCTGCGTACCCTGGAAGGTGGATGCCAAATCCCGGTAGGAAGTTACAGCAAAATTAAAGGGAATAGTTTTGAAATAACCGGTTTTATCTCGAGTATCAACGGCGAAGAGTTTTTGAAGGAAACGGCCAAAGGGCATGTCTGTCAGGCTATTGATATTTCTGTTAAACTTGCCGAAACCCTTTTAAACAAAGGAGGAAGGGAGATACTTAAAGCCATTCGGCTGGATGATCCTTTTGAAAATAAAAAGGAGTTGCCGCTGTACGGTAAAACATTTATCTCTACCCGGGCCATTGAAACCGGCGATACTTTGCCAGATCTTCTGATGGCACAAGGGGCCACACTTCTTTCGCTGCCCATGATTGAGATCAAACAGGCAAAACTGAAGGCTGATGAAATGCTTAAAATCAACCAGTTAAAAAATTATGACTGGCTGTTTTTTACAAGCCGGAACGGAGTCGCGCATTTCTTCAAACAATTGATCGACCAAACCGGGAGTTCCGAATTACCAACTTCGCTTCGTGTTGCAGTTGTCGGGACAAAAACGGCATCAGAACTGGAATATTATGGCTACAAGCCCGCGTTTGCCGGGACAGAACATGGTTCGGCAGAATTGGCAGCCGAATTTATCCGGATTCATAAGCCCAAAAATCAGAAAATCTTACTGTCCCTGGGAAATCTGGCTGATGATACCTTAAAGCTCTTGCTTGGAGTGGACAACCATGTCGACAGGATTGATGTTTACGAGACCTGCCAACCCAAAAGTGCTGATCCGATGGTGATCAAACAGATTTCAGATGGAACTTACGACCTGATTTTGTTTACGAGTCCGTCAACTTTCAACCATTTTGCCTCATTTGTGGATATAAGTCTGCTGGGGAAATTGAAAATTGGCAGCATTGGAGCCACTACCTCCCGCGCCATACAAGAGGCCGGGTACGAACCCCTGATGACTGCAAGAATGTCAAATACAGAAGGTCTCACGGAGGCCATATTACAATTTTACAAACAACACTAAAAAATTTGCCATGAGATTTCCAGTTACAAGATTAAGAAGATTGAGATACAATGGTGTATTGAGGGAGATGGTTACAGAAACCAAATTATCTGTCGACGATTTTGTGATGCCTTTGTTCGTCTGTTCTGGTACAAAAGTCAACAACCCTATCAGTTCTATGCCTGGTAATTCGCAACTATCTGTCGATCTGCTGGTTGAAGAGTGCAAAAATATCGTAGCTGCTGGGGTAAAATCTGTTTTGCTTTTCGGAATTCCTCCTCACAAGGATGAGGACGGAAGTGTTGCCTGCGAACACAACGGAATAGTCCAGCAGGCCATTCGTGCCATCAAAAAGGAGCCGGTAACCAAAAATCTGTTTGTCATCGCCGATGTCTGTAACTGTGAATACACGGTTCACGGCCATTGCGGTACAATTGTAGATGGTGACGTCGATAACGACCTGACATTGGTTACCCTTGCCAGGCAATCTGTTTCACTTGCAGAAGCGGGTGCCGATATGATTGCCCCCAGCGATATGATGGACGGACGCGTTGGTGTGATCCGCGAACAGTTGGATGCCAATGGATTCTACAAGATTCCAATCATGGCCTATTCCGCCAAATATGCTTCAGGATTTTACGGACCTTTCAGGGAGGCGGCCGAGAGCGCACCAAAATTCGGTAACCGCGCTACTTACCAGATGAATCCCGCCAATACCGATGAAGCGATTCGTGAAGTAGAACTGGATATAGCTGAAGGGGCCGATATCGTTATGGTAAAACCGGCATTGAGTTACCTGGATGTCATTCATCGGGTTAAGGGCGAATTCGGAATACCTGTTGCCGCATACAACGTAAGTGGGGAATTTTCTATGGTAAAAGCGGCTGCTGCCAATGGATGGATCGATGGCCCCAGGGTGATGATGGAGATCCTTACCTCTATCAAAAGAGCGGGGGCGGATATTATCATTACCTACCATGCGGTTGAAGCAGCGAAGATTTTGAAGGCATAGGGCAGAGAGCATAGGGCATAGGGCATGGGGCAGAGGGCATGGGGCAATCAGGAGTTGCTGATCAAATAAAAACAAATTATGAAGTTACATCAAAGTATCGTGGCCTTCGAAAGGGCACAAAAATGTATCCCCGGCGGTGTCAATTCACCGGTAAGGGCTTTCAAAAGCGTAGGTATGAACCCGGTTTTTGTTAAAAAAGCCAAAGCGGCCACCATCACCGATTTGGATGGGAACCAGTACATCGACTGCCTGGCTTCCTGGGGCCCGATGCTGTTTGGACACGCCCATGAGCGGATTCTTCAGGCCATCAGCGATGCAGCCATGAATGGAACAAGTTTTGGAGCGCCTTCCCTATATGAAACGGAGATGGCCGAATGCATCGTCAAAATGGTCCCTTCCATAGAAATGGTCCGGATGGTCAGTTCCGGTACAGAGGCAACGATGAGCGCCATCCGTTTGGCCCGCGGTTTCACCGGTAGGGAAGCATTTGTCAAATTTGCAGGCAATTACCATGGTCACGGCGATAGCTTTCTTATCAAAGCAGGATCGGGTGCAATGACTTTGGGTATACCAAACAGCCCGGGAATTACCAAAGGTACCGCTAAGGATACCCTGATGGCCGAATACAACAACCTTGCTTCCGTTGAAGCGCTCTTCAGGGAGAAAGGCAACGAAATTGCCGCCGTCATCCTCGAACCGGTTGCCGGAAACATGGGCGTTGTCGTTCCAACCAAAGAATTTTTGCAGGGATTGAGGGATCTTACCTCAAAATATGGTGCACTGCTGATTTTTGACGAGGTCATCACCGGTTTCAGGCTGGCAAAGGGGGGCGCTCAGGAGTATTTCGGCATCCTTCCCGATCTGACTACGCTGGGAAAAATTATCGGTGGAGGTCTCCCGGTAGGAGCCTATGGAGGCAGGAAAGAGATCATGGAGATGATGGCACCCATCGGACCTGTTTACCAGGCCGGTACCTTATCAGGAAATCCATTGGCAATGGCTGCCGGTATTGCTATGCTGAGCTTGATCGAAGAGACTCCGGACCTCTACAGCGAAATGGAACGCAAAGCTGCGAAACTGGAAGCCGGGATTCTTGAAAATCTTAAGAATACAGGAATCAAAGGTGTGGTCAACAGGGTAGGATCCATGATGACCCTCTTTTTTACCGATGCACCACAGGTGACAAACCTGGATGAGGCAATGACAGCCGATACAGAGCGTTATGCGGCATATTTTAAACAGTCGCTCGAAAGTGGCATCTACCTTGCCCCTTCACAATTCGAATGCCTGTTTGTCTCTTATGCCCATACGGATGAAGAGATTGACCGGATGATCGTAGCCAATCTGCTGGCGTTGAAGCAATTATAAAAAAAAGGCTATTAGCTATTGGCATTTAGCTATTAGAAGAAATGCTACTTACAATGGCTAAAAGCTAACAGCTAATGGCTAACAGCTTCTTACAACAAATACAATAAAATGAGCAAATCTTTCTTTATAGATACCATCAACGGGAAAACGACCAGCCGGCCACCGGTTTGGTTTATGCGCCAGGCAGGCAGGGTATTGCCCAACTACCTGAAGCTGCGCGAGCAGCATTCATTTGTTGAGTTGATGCACTCGCCAAAACTGGCCGCCGAAGTAACGCTGATGCCGGTATATGACCTTGGCGTTGATGCTGCAATCCTCTTTTCAGATATCCTTGTGATTCCCGCTGCCCTGGGAATGAACCTGAATTTTACCGACTCCGGTCCGAAGTTTGACATTGCCCTCAAAGAGATTGAAGATCCGTCACTTCTTCTGAACCCTGATGCCACAAAATTGACATACATCTACGACGCCATTGATGAGATTATCCGCACAAAACCAGCAGATATTCCCTTGATTGGTTTCTGTGGTGCGCCTTTTACCACTCTCTGCTACATGGTTCAGGGATTGAGTTCCAACCACACCTTTCCGGAGGCCGTGGCCTTGTTGTACAGAGACAGGAAAATGACCCATAAATTGCTGTCTGCGATCACTGAACTCTCGATTGAATATGCAAAAAATCAAGTGAGACACGGTGTCTCAGCCTTCCAGATATTTGAAACACATGCCGGATTAATTCCATCTGATCTTTATCAGGAGGTGATGATGCCTTATGTCAGGAGGATTGCAATGGCTGCAAGGGAAGAGGGTTGTCCGGTGATCTTTTTGCCAAAGGGACTAGGATACGGAGTGAAGCATATTCAGCCGGAAGATGCCGATTTTTTGAGTGTTGACTGGCAGATGCCGATCACTGAGGCTCGCACGCTGGTTCACAAAGAGATTGGACTGCAAGGAAATCTTGATCCAAGATTGCTCTTTGCCGATCAGGCTACCATCCTGGAAACTCTCGAAAAATATGTTGATTTTGGTTCAAAAGAGCAGAATTGGATCTTTAACCTTGGACATGGATTTATGCCGGGAATTCCGTTTGAAAATGCAAAACTGGTGGTCGACTGGATCAAGAGAACCAATTGGAAGAGGGGTTAAACCATGGATATAAGCACTGATTTTCTTCACAAATACAACGTTTCCGGACCGAGATACACCAGTTATCCTCCGGCCAATTTTTTCAACGAGGGTTTTACCACATCGGATTATATCCGCGAGTTGAAGGAGTCCAACCAGCAAAAGCCGGAAAATATTTCCCTCTACATTCACATTCCATTTTGCCCGAAACGTTGTCATTTTTGCGGTTGCTCTACAGTTATTGCGCAACGTAAACTGGTAGTTGAAAGGTATATACAAGCGCTCAAAACGGAGATAAAGCTGGTTGCTTCCAATCTGGATGATTCCAGGCTCGTTACCCAGATTCATTGGGGAGGGGGTACTCCCAACTCAATCTCGATGAGTTACATCCGTGAGATTATGGATTGGATCCGCCAACATTTCACGTTAAGCGCCGAGGCAGAGATTGCAATGGAGTGTAGTCCGGCCTACCTGGATTACCCTCACATCGACCAGCTGACTGATATGGGATTCAACAGAGTCAGTCTTGGTATTCAGGATTTCAGGGAAGATGTATTGAACGTGGTGAACAGGGATGTGCCCCGACACCCGGTCAACGAGGTCGTAGCTTACTTGCGGAGCAAGGGATTCAGGGGCATTAACCTGGATTTTATCTACGGACTTCCCATGCAGACGCTCGAAAGCTTCAAAAATACCATCGATCAGGCCATTGCCATCCGGCCCGACCGAATTGTTACCTTCTCTTATGCCCATGTTCCATGGGTGAAAGTAGCTCAGAAACAGCTTGAAGCCATCGGGCTACCCGATGCAAATGATAAAATGAAACTTTTTCTTCAGGCGACGGCCCAATTAAAGGAGGCCGGTTATTGTTCCATCGGGATTGACCATTTTACGCTGCCGGACGACGATCTTACCAAAGCATTTAACAACAAACAGCTCCACCGCAATTTTCAGGGATACTGTACTTTGGAAACAACGGGGCAGGTTTATGCGTTCGGGGCTTCTTCGATCAGTCAGCTTTGGGGTGCCTATGCGCAAAATCAAAAGGATATCTCCAAATACATGGAGGCCATTGAAACAACCGGGACTGCCATTGAAAGAGGCTACAAGCTGAGTAAACAGGAACTGATCGTCCGGTCAGTAATCAACTGCATCATGTGCAACGGTTTGCTTGATTTGTCTGGAATAGCCAACGAATTTGAACTCTCCCTGGATGATCTGAAAACGCTGCTCAATTTTGATCCTTCAAAATTTGAGGGTTTTATCGAAGATGGCCTAATGCAATTGGATAACAATCAAATAAAATTGACAGAAAAAGGTTTTCTTTGTGCCCGGAATATCGCCATGACCCTGGATCCTGCCTTGAAGAGCGGGGAAGGGGTTTATTCCAAAACGGTATGATTTTGTTCTAAAAAAATGTCACACAGAGTTTCACAGAGAAGCACAGAGTTACACAGAGATAAAGAAATGTTTATGATGTATTTTAAG
>CAYHQN010000100.1:0-16419 GCA_964358545.1 uncultured Tangfeifania sp.
CCAAAAACGGAAGGCCGTTTTTGACATTCCTGACTGCCTGAAAAACCGACTCTCTGTTTTCAGGAGGGAGTACAACATTAATTCGATTGTCCATAACATTAAAATTTAAAAAGTTAATAAAACGGGTTTTTATTCAGACCGCATCCGGGTAGGCGGGGGTGAATCGGGGGATATATGCTCACTGTTCAAATTGTCCATATCCGACATTGGTTTTTGCACCAATGCCGAGTATTATAAATCTAAGTACAAGGAATGACTTTAACTGAATAATTTCCTTTTTTAAGGCTTCCCTCAATATTTGAAACTCTAACATTTATAATTGAATTTATCTCTCCTTTTGCTGACAGATTTTGAATGATTCTAAATCCCTTAACATAAAGCAGTATTTTAAGATTTCCGCTTTGCGATGATAGAACTTTAGCTCTTAATATGCTCCCTCGTATAATGTCTATAGGGTTAATCCAATCATCAGTTTCTGGTACTTCGGGAATTTTTGTCTTAACTTTCTCAATGGTTGCCTTAACCGGATTGGGTTCATCTGGTTCTTCACCTGTATCGACATCTTCATCCCAAATTTTGGATTGCAAAGGCTTAAAGCCTATAAACCAGCTTTGGTCAGTGTTATGATAGGTTGCTTTGGTATCAATAAATTTCCCAAAACCGACACTGCTTTTTGCTCCGACACCAAAGCGTTTTAATAATTCCTCAAAAAGCCTTCGTTTATCCTCATGAGATATGCCTATGCTATTCAAAAAAAATTGAAACTGAAATGTAACACCAGGAAGCACTTTCAAAAAACGTAATGGAACCGGATCTTTAAGGGGGTGTTTATGTGGTGTTATCGTATCCTCACCCAGAAATACACCATTATATTCTATTGCAATATTTCCTTCTATGACTTTGCTTGTTCCGGCATTTTTTGGAAAAGCTTCAAAAAAAACATCCTGAATATTTGATGAAATTTTTTTATCCGAAACTTTTCCTTCGAAAATTATATTTTCCAGTTCTTTAATTGTTTCTGCATTCCACTCATTTCCACTTAAGGATTCATTGGGTTGAATACCCAAATATTTAAGGATGGAAATAATACGTTTTAGAACATTGGATTTCTTTGCAAGCACTTCCTCCCGAAGATTTTTATCTTTTACCATAATATCAAATCGTTCGGTGAAAAAACTACGCAAAATACCTTTTACCGTTGAGCCTGGAAGGACTGGTAAACCTGTAGTAAAATCGAAATAAAACCCATTTTTAAACTCATCATCACTTTTACCGGTACTATGGCCATAACCAAGGCCTATCAATAATCCAGGCCAGGCAGTTGTATGACCAAATGTTTCAACAGATCTTTTATTGTTTGGTACTAAGCCTTGTTTATTAATATCCAGCAAATCTATAGGTTGAATGTTCAACGGAAGTGTGAAGAGCTTTTTATGAATGGTTCTCGTTTCTCGCTTAAAGAAATCCGGGTTGTCAAGCCTTTTAAAAAGTATCTTGTTAAATAAAAGGCTAATGTTTGGAACTTCCATAATTATGATTTTTTAAAAGTTCTTAGTGCAATCTTTAGTGCGATAGCTGAAGCAAGAATATTCTCAACATAAATTGATGGTAAAACTCCGTTAGTTGATCTTGAAATAATAAAGCTGCTGAGTTTTTCATCCATAATATTACTATCGAGCTTCTTCTTCATCAATTTTAAAATAGAGAGAGGTACAAGCGTCCTGTCTTCTTTTGTACCTGTATTGGATTCACTTTCTCTTTTGCTTGAATCTTCCGAGAAAATAGCAGCGGCCAAAGGACTTGCATTTATCATATCGGCTCCAAAACTGGAAAAGTACCCATGATAAGTTTTTGAAACAAGCCCATCTTTTTTAAATCCCAAACTATTAATAATTTCAATTGCCGGAGGGATCAACTCATCCAGCTTTTTCTTAGATATTGTACTCATTTCATTTGATTTAAGCGGGTGAAACCATAACCGACACTGGCATTTCCTCCTAACTGAAGAGGCTTTTTGAGGATTTGCTTTTCAGCAATAGTTTGCTGATCCTTACCCCAAATAACTGCAAAATACAACAGACTTTCACGTGGTAAAACCTGTTCGTACCATAGGTTCTTACTCTCACCGTCTTCAAGTACATTACGAGCAATTACAGGAAGATTCAGATCGTTGCAAAGTTCTATCATGTTTTCATCACTGATTATAGATACAGGATGTTCGGTATTACCAAAAACACTGATAATGTTATCGCTGATTTTAAATGTCTCGGGAATTGATACCATATTTATTCCCATTCCTCCCAGATTTGAATCGGTGATTTCTTTTTTCAAACAAAAAGCCTTTCCTATAGCTGGTTTTAAATCTGCAAATTTCTGCAGACTATCTTTTTCAACATGATCTTCATTCGTAAGATCTTTCCAGAACGTGAGAAAATGCCGAATGATTTGTGGACAGGTTGCTAAAACGAATGGAGTTTTGGCACTTCTGACAGGTATGGCAAGTATTTGAGCAGATAAAAAGTTGCTTTCGCCTTGTTGATACTTTTTGCTGCTGCCGGTATCACCATGATTTCTATCAGTATCGCTACCAAATATGTTTTTTAAGTCGGGAGAAGTTACCCCTTCATCATGTAACATTTGTTTCATTGCCCCTTTAATTCCGCTTGAATTGATGCACGGAAATCCAGTTGTAGCATCACGCTCAATCAAATTATCGATAACTCCGAAATTTGTCTCACCACTTCCGACATGCAGATTGGTGAATGGTCTAAGTAAATAAAATTGTGTACTCATAATCCGTTTGGTATTTTTTCAATTTTTTTATAATAATTATATCCGATATTTTTAAAAGCATCGTTTTTAAATTCTTTTTCAAGTTCATTGATTTTATTCTCTTTTGCCACCAAAATACTTCCCCTTTTAAGGAGCACTTTTGCAGGATCAGTATTTCGACCATCTCCACCGGGTTCTCTATGCCATTTAAGTACTGGCCGTTTTGTGAAAACTTTATCCGATATGCTTGTTTTTAAATTACGAAATGGTATGGTTTCGCTAACAATAACATCGCAAAAATCATAGATGCTGTTATTAACATACCCATCGCTTAATAAAACTAAAATATGACCACTCGATTCCAAGTCTGGCCATGTGCCATCTATCACCTGAAGCCTGAATAATGATGAATCACCTCCAAAACGAACAATACTTGGTTCCTTCCAATGAGAAAAAACGAATTGCTCGTCAAGCAGGGCCATAAAGCTGTAGGCATAATCAGGCATCATCCGCCAGTTGTGTATTTTATAATAACTTTCATCTTTGGGGTCTCCCGCATAGTTTTTTGTTATGCCTGGTCGAATGTCTTTGTAAAAAACGCCTTCGTCTTTATTTGGAATATCCAGATTGTGATTTTCAAAAACAGTCTCAACCTTATTGCAATCTGCCAACTTATAATGGTTTGCAAAATCGGTGTATACATCACCAAAATGGGAATGATCCTTTTGATCATATCGTACAACTTTCCCCTGGTTATCTATTTTCTCAAAATAATTAAATCCACTGTATTGTGAATTATTTTCACCAAAATTGATCTTAACCGAAGGAAGTGATACTGGTTTTAGTTGACATGGATTTCGGAGAAGAAAAAGATCCTTTTTTAGCTGCAAGCTGTATACAGATACAGGTGAAATTTTTTTGATACTTCCAAAATCTAGGGTAATACCGTCAAAACTATTTTCACCAATAAGATCGTGCCACTTTTCTCTTTTCGGGTCATTAAGGGCACTTGTCCTTTTCAGTATTTCATATCTTAGAAAACCCAGGATGGTTGTTTGCTGGGGCAACTGCCTCGAATACTGAAAATACTCCTCCTTGAAAGGAGATTTTTCTCCACCGAAAAATATTTTATCTAACGGTGTAAGAATAAATCGATAGGTTTTAATTTCTGAACTCATTGTCTCTGATAAAATGGATGAATCGTAAAATGCCATGTAATGTATTGATAACCTCTGTTATTCGGGATCTTTTTTCCTTTGCGTTAGTCATTCTAGCCAAATAGTCAATTAGCATTTGAATTAGCAAATCTCTAATTTCATTTAAATAATCCCTGAATTGGTCGTGGATCGGTTCATTAAAGACATTATCAAATAATGCCTCAATTCCAGCTTTAGGTTGGTCAGAGTCATTCGATTCAGCGCAAGCTGTAATAGCAGCATGGTATTGAGTAATCTTTCTTGATATTGAATTTATAAATGTTTCAACCTTTTTTTGCTTAAGTTTTAAGGCATTTTTGTTTTGTGAATCTAGTAAATCAAGTATTGTCTTGAAGGTTCGATGCGAGTTTTTGTCAATTACACCGCCAAACCATTGTCCACTATGTTTCTGTACTCTAAAGTTTAAACGGTTTCTTGATTTGTAGTTGTCATTTTTTACTTCAAACATCAAGTTTCGACTTAATTCAAAAGCCTCTTTTAATGGGTGTTTTGAGTATGTAAACGAAATGCCATATGTTATGCAAGGCCGTTCATCAGATTTTAGGCTATTATATTTCTCATAAACATTGCCATTTTTTTTATTGAAAATACTGTCAAACAAATTATCTAAATCAGCTATCAGATGAAATACTGTTTGAAATATCTGCGCCCCGTTTTTTTCTACCCTGTTGGCGACCGGTGCGAAGAAAACGAGATCGTCTCCGCCTATATATACTGGAGCTCCTCCATAGCCCCAATCTGATTTATATCCTTTCGTAAATCTTGTACCGGCAATTACTTCATTAGCTTTTATGGCGAAACTGATTAAGTCATTTGAGAATGCTTTAATATCGGCTTCGTTTTGTAAGCTTCCGATTACCTTACCCATTCTGTCGCCATCAGCATAGATAATAGCAATGTATTTGTGATAAGTCCTTAGATATTCATCTACTTCTTCAATTGAAAAAAGTTGTTTAATAATGTCATCTTCTTCAAAGTCATAAAAGGTTGTTTTAGACTCACCTTCGTTTTTGTACTTTTCAAAAAGAGTATTTTCTCGCTCTTCTTTTTTTGCCTTTTCGAGTGATAATCCGGTAATTAAGTCATACTTAAATCTGCATGGATAATTATTTTCTTCCTTAATAAACCTGATCTCAGTAGTAGAAATCTCAGGTAATGAAGGGAAATGATCAAATCCATTAAATGCATCCTCTATCAAAAATGAATGGTTGATACCACGTAAAAAAACTTTTAGAGGGTCTGGATCAAATCCTGCAATTGAAGAGCGAAGTTCGAGATGATCTAAGTATAGGTTAATGCATTTAACTACACCCAATTGGTCGTCATTATCATCTTTCAATTTTAAATCATCCTCATCAACTTCAAGAGAATATACCTGAAAATAGGTATTTAGAAAGCTTTCGGCTGCAATTAGTCTTCCTTTATCAGTTACCTCATCCTTAAATAAATGAGCATAATTATCAAAGGCTTTGTAAGTTCCAATATTTCCAAATATTTTTTGTTTTAATGACAATTTAGCATCGATTATTGCTTTTATAACCTTATTATAATCCTCATCATTGGCTTTAATAATAATGTGATCCGGATAAAGACCCACACCAGGAGTTGTTACATTAATATAATCAGGTGCGGGAAGAAGAATCTGATTTTTATCGATTCCGGTCGAAGGATGAATTATTCCTTTAATTATCTCTTTGCAAAGCCATGAGAATATGTAGCTGCCACCCCATATTTCACGGGTTTTATCAGCGATAGCCAACGTTTTATAGATTGGTCCGATAGTAATTCCAATATACTTTTGTTTTGTATTCATGGTTATTTGTTTTTTTGTTCAACCTGATAAGCCAGTTGTGAAAAGATGGATTGTAGTCGGTAAAAAGATGGATTTTGTTTATCTATCCATTTTCCGTTTTCATTTTTTTCGCTAATTATTTTTCCATGTTTCTTCCTTTGTGGAGTTCCATCTGGTTTAATTATTTGATCCCCATTTTTGACGTAGCTATTTGGATTGGTTGAAAAAGCTACTTTAAAAAACTTGTCAAAATCAAAAGAGTCTGGGTAAGGTAATTCAAGTCTATTATTTCCATCCTTTATAATTGAAAACCATTCTCCAAGTATTTTTGCTTCAGAGACATCTCTATCTCCAGTCAGAAAAGCATCTTTAATGTAATTTGGTATCTCGAAAAACACTCTATAGGAATGTAAGCCAGTTCGTAATGGTTTAAAAAGAAGCGGTGATTTGAATCTCGTAGATGGATCTTTATTAATACTTGTTTTTTTAATGTTTGCTGAATAACTACCCCATTGCTGCTCGCTGGAAAGCCCTAATAGATCACGCCACAATAGATTGGTTTCTTTAGCCTTAGTTTCTGGAGTAGCGGGTGGCATTTCTACCATTTTTTTTGATTTCCACTGCAACGGAGTGTTATTTTCAAGGTGGTTTGATTTTTGATCAGCTTCATAGGTCGAAAAATATTCTTGTTTTATTGATTTCTTTTCCCATTGTAGATCCATGCTTTTTGCATATAGCCACATCAATGATTTAAAATACATTGAGAACTTGTCATTTGGACTTATTCCGCTGCGGATAGTTTTGTAGAAAAGGTCTATTTGTGTAAATAGGTCCTTGACAATTTCATGATCATTATTACCTTCTGCTTTAATATCAAAACAGTAATCAAATGATTTCATAAAAAAATCTTCATCTGTTTTTCCATCCTTTTCGTTCGGAAAGATTTTATCACTCTTATCTAAATAGAAGCAGCCAAAACCTTTTGATTGACGAGTACCAAAGTTTGTATGAAGCAAGAATAGAGGAAATTCTTCTTCAATGCATTTTAATAAACTTTCATGTACAGAATTTAATATAATTTCAACAATAGGATAATAGCTGAAGCGCTTTACTTTTTTCTTTCCTGTTAAAAACTCTTCTCGTTGATCATTAATATTTCCAGTGTATTTCATTTGATTCCCAAAATATTGTGGGTAATCGTTATTATTTAGGACTGGATGACCATTCCTATTAGTTGTTGGTGAAGGATTTATTTCATTAATGAATGAGTTTTCACCATAAGAATTAATTGTCACTTTGTAGTCTAATGCCGGATGATCTTTTTTTCTGGTTCCTTTTATCCAGGGAGTGATCGTTTCATCCATTTTTGCAATTTTCAATAGTTCATCCGAAAGTCCGTAACAATTAGTCTTGCGCTGCAATATCCATTTATCCAGTTTTGATTTTAGCTCTGGGGGACGAATCGTAGCACCTGCCTGCTCCCACTGGAAATGGATAAGTGGGGTGTGTTGCCTGAGTGTAAATTCGAGTTTGTACATAATGTCTGAATTATTTATTGGTTTTGGAGGTAAGCAATGTGGCGCTAATCAATACGATAAGAATGGAGGTAAAGATGCCAACCCACAAGTAGGATAAATGAAGTTGAAATGTAATCAAATAGAAAAATAGCAAAGCACTTGCAATCAACAAGAAAATCATCCATCTTCTTATTTTCCATCGGAATAGCCTATATGAATTGAAAGTGTTATTTAGGCTTTCGGGATACAGCTTAACATTCTCCTTGTCGGTCCAACTTAACAATGCTTTTGTAAAGAAAAAGGCGAAGCCTGCAAGAAACAACAAAAGATAAACACTCTGCCAAACTGGTTCACCGGATAAAAATTTCTCAATAGGTTGTAAATCATCAAATTTTCTATTCTTTAATAGATTTAGTATAAAAGTTGGAATAAGGAATACTCCAGTTAGAATGGTAAATATTTTCATTCTTGCACTGGATTGATTTGCTCCAACAAGACTTATCAACCGATTCATTTCATCGAATTCTTTCTCAAGTTCTTTTGCTTGTTTTTCAACCCGAAGATGTTCCTGAAGCATATCGTACAATTCTATACCTTGTTCCTGAGCGGTAACCTCCCGATGGAATATTTTATTGATAAAATCACGATAAGCTTTATAAAGGGAAAGGACTTCCTTCTGTTTTGCTCTATCTTCATTATCAATAGAGATATTTATAGAACTAATTTGTTTTGAGAAATCTAAAACCATTGCGCGTTGCACCAGAACCATTGACACCATTCGCCAATATATTGTTTGCAAATGAGCAGGGATGAATGCCGCATTAGCTTGTGGTTTTTTGAGTTCGTTGAATGGCGCTGAAAGTATTACAAATGAATAACGTGATATTCCATATAATGTATTATAGCCTGCCCATCGCCCATAAGTATGTTTTTCGAGCAATTGTTCCTGCATGATATCATTTTGACAAGTTTTACCACTGCCATCAACAAATAAATATTGATACCAAAAATCATTTGTTGAATATCTATATCCATTGTATGCTCTGGCTAGGGTTAGTAATTTCTGTTTTGAGGAGTTTTTGTCAAATACTTTGTTTTCATTGACATCCAATTGTCTTTTACACATATCAGATAAAACGTACCCGAACATTTCTTTTTCTTCGTGAAGGTTGAGTCCCTGATTTTGAAATTTTTCAGTTAATTGTTCTGCTCCTAACCAACTCATGACGAACATTCGATCATCAAGTACAAGTTGCATTGTAATTTCGTTTTTTTCTGGATATGCTCCTTTTTCGGAATATTCAAACCAATATTTATTCTCAAGTTCCTCTAAATTAAGAAAGTAAAGAATATGTTTGGGGATATAGGTTGAGAAATTTATCTCGTAGGATTCATTTAACCGCACTTGAAAATCATTCCAGTTTTCAGAAATCAAGATTTCTTTACCATCAATAATAGATATTGATTCTGCAAGTTCCCTGTGTTTTGTGCCATCTAGTTCAGTGTTAATTTCAGCAATGTTAAAATCGTTATATCTTAAATCAAGAAATGGTGGATATAATCTTCTTCCAAATTGGTTGATCAATAATACATTGCCGAGTTTGTCTTTCTCTTTCAGACTGGATTCAGGGTAATAATTTAGGTGAAATGAAAAGACTCCGATACCATCCTTAAAAAGGTCTAGAGTTACTTTTTCTATATTTAAATCAATAGCATGATCCTCATATTCAGACATTTTGCTTTCGTTGTCTTTTGCGGTGTGAGAAAGGCTACTTTTTTTTCTTTTAACCGTAATTCGATAGATTAATCCTACTTTTTTGCTAAAGCAGTTTATAAGTGGATTGTCATTGGACTTGTCTTTTTCTGAGTTATTGTTTCCACAATCAGAGTATAACACAGGATGAACAAAATCATGATAGTATTTCTTCTCATTGTAAAGCGCTACTTTTTCAGTTCTAATTCTTAAATCGGTTTCTTCTTTAGTCTCAACAATTTCGTTTTTCCATTTTCCCTTCATGTAGTCAATGAATAAATCATTGCAATTTTCTTTCTTTTTATTATTATTTTCTTTTACCAGAAATTTGAAAGGGAGTAAAAAAATGTGGCTACTGTATGGATCTTTACTCATGGTTTCGGTTTTTATGATCTGGTTGATTAGTTTTTGAGTAATGTTACCCCCTGAAATACCCCAAAATCCATGCTCGCCACCACCTGAATAAATCGTCATATTAGTAGACAATTCACAGAATCTTTTTTTTAGAATTGAAACATCTTCGCCATAAAAAGTCAATTCGTTATCGGTATAAATCAGCAATTTAGAATATGGATATAATCGATCAGTAATTGTTGAGAATCTGGATGTCAGCGACTTGACTACGGTTATTCCTTTTTCAATCGTGAGGTGGTTGCGAATGGATTGTTCGGCCAGTTGTTCATCTTCCACGGTTACACCCTGGGCTTGGCGGTCACGGCGGCGGATATCTGCAATTTCCTCGGGTATTGCATCCATATCAATCATTCCCTGGAAATACCCTTTGTCGTTCGCCGCTATCAACTGCAATTCGCGCGTAAATTCAATTGCAATTCCAAAATCGTTTTTCAGCAGTTCAATTACCTGCTCCAGGGAGGTACTTTTGTTGCTGTTTTCGTTGTGGTGGTCGATATTGATGTAGTGTGGCGGCGGGTCAATATCCTGAGTCAATTCGATCCCGACAAATATCTGCTTTTTGTTAAAAAAATCTTTGTAGTCGCTGAGTTTTGCACCCCATTGCAGGTGGAGATCTGCCATATTTTCCCCTTCCACAAATCCGTTTGCAGTCAATATCCGCCTGATTGTTAGCATCTCAAGGTCGGAACCACCAATTAAGAACTGGATTTCCGGTCGGTTCATGGGGGTAGATTGGTCAAGGCATGTTACATAATATTGTTGATAATTCCAAGGGTTGTTTGTAACATAGATTAATTTTAAATAGTATGATCCTGAGGCCTATTGGCCGGCGTGCCGGCTTATTCTGAAAAATCCTTTATATTCGTTCCATAACCGGCTGCATCACATGATAAAAAAACGAAGCCGCCTCAATTTGGTTTTGAGACGGCTTCGTTCATAATCCCCCTCGTTGCAAACGGAGGGGAAGTGGGGTCGCTAAAAGGCACAGGCGTTTAATTTTCCCAAACTATTTTTACATTATACTTTGGAAAATTCTCGTCTTTGGTCACAACTGTCAATTTTTCAACTAATCCTTGCGAGATGATTATTCGATCAAACGGATCGCGATGATGAAAATCTAAAGAATGAGTATCCAGTAACAAATCCATTACATATATTCTTTAAAATCTTCTAAAGGTGCATCAAAATCTTCGTGCATAACAATAAGTCCTTTGGCACAACCAAATTTTCTTTCTTTGACTTTATCCTTCTTTTGCTTAGTCTTTAGAAATTCTACAAAATCATTAACTTCCTTTATCATTGATGGAGTCAATGTACTAATCTTTGTATATAATCTTGTTGCAGTCATGTTCTTTTTTTTTGTAAAAGTAATAAAAAACCATCCATGATGCACCAATCTGCTTGTACCTAACTCGGGTCTACAACTTAAAATCAGTATTCGTTTCATCTGTCCGAACGCTCCACCATATCCCGAAGACCTTCAAGGTTTTCAAAACCTTGAAGGTCTGGGAAAGGGGGAGAAGCTTACCAGTTCAGCAACCCTATCCCGATGGTCAATGGATCCATCGATGGGCCGCGGCTGTCTCTGAAGAAGGGTGTGAAGTAGTAGGTTCCGTAAATATTGAATCCCTTGTAGCCCAGCCTTACTGTAGAGCCACCCCTGAAAGGGTTGATGTTGAAGTCGTTGTGGTCCTTGCTTTTGGTGCCGTTGATCTCCACTTTGGTGTGTGATCCCATTTTTATCCCACCGATGACCCCCATCGAAATCCACAGGCCGGAGCCGTTTGGTACATGAAATTCCAATAATAGCGGAACAGTCAGGTATCCTGTCGACAATTTTGTTTTCCGGAGATTTGGTTCATCCATGGGAATAGGAACGATATATCCATATGCATTTCTGATAGTGAAAGGATTGCTGAAGCGGTAGTCGTTGAAGTTGAGCCCAAGACCGGTGACCAACCCGAAGTTGTTGTGCTTCTTCTGCAACCCAATGCTGTATTTAAAAAGGTTGATGTTTACCTCCATAGATTTGTTGTGGTTGATGTCCAGGTAGTTGGAGCCGTGATAAGAGGAAAAGCCTGGGATGGTATACCCGGCATAATCAACATTTGCAAAGGTATTGACTCCCATCTCAAGAGAAGACCAGTGTCCTTTGAATTTGGGCGAATGACCTGTCCATGTCTTGAAACCCTGGTCATCCAGTTGGTCAAATGCAACTTTGGCGCCATGTTTCCCGTCGGTGACCACCATCGTCTTGCGTCCCACGCGGATCTTTACCGAGTCATCCATTCCTTCGGTAATTTTAATGGTACTGTCGCCAATTTTTACATCGGTTTTGGATCCGTCTTCAATGACAGTTACCATATTTTTGCCAAGTACATTGACCCGAACCGTATCCTGTGCCCCCCGGGAATTCAACCCGAATGCCAGTGCAAGAATGAGTAATAGAGAAATTGTTTTCATAGAATTTCAATTGTTTATAATGTTTACCCTTCGACTTCGCTCAGGGACCGGTGCTTTTTCCGTCATTCCGTCCCTCCGTCTCTCCATCAGGAACCGGTCTCATCTTCCCAGTCGTCCTAGTCTTCCCAGTCGTCCTAGTCTTCCTAGTCGTCCTAGTCCTTTTCCCCTAAGACGTCTCCCCTCCTCAAAAAGTTACACTAACGATTCACAGGGATGGAGAAAGCCAGCAATTGCGTGTTAAACGAAATGGTTTTCAAACGGCCGTCGCTCCCTTTTCTTCCTGTCAGGCGTTTCCCGGGCAGTTTGGAAAAGAGGTGAAGTCCGGCTATGGTAAACTCCTCACGGGTAATAAACTCAGTGGGATTGCTGGTTTTCAACTCCTGATACTTGTCTTTAAGATATTCTGACAGGGGCATTTCCATGGAAGCCGCATACAAGGCTTTTTGTTCCAGAATGGTTACAAGGTCGACAAACATCGGTGGGGGCGGTTCAAGTTTGCCGGATCTGGGTTCCAGCTTTTGAATGGTTTCAGCATACCTGGGTTCCAGTGGGGCCAAATTTTCAACCATTACATCTTGCTTTTTCAATACCGGGTTTGGGGCAACCTGCACTTTCTTCTGCTTTTTTTCCGGCTGTGCAGGAAGGGATTTGTTCCCGGCTGCTTCCGCCTCCGGCACTTTGCCGTGCCTCTTTGGGAGCGTTGTTTCTGCAGTTTGAATTGAAGTGGATTGGGTTTTTCTTGATTCCGGGATGAAGGTGAGAAGTACCAGCAAGGCAATAGCCGCGACAGCAGCCACCTGCATCCATCCCGACATCCATATCGTCTTTTTCTTCAGTCGGTTCTTTCCGGGAAAGGTTATCTTCTTGTCGGGAACGAGCCTGCACTGTTCAAATTCTTCCACAGATTTTTTCCGGTCCGGATTTTTGTCAACCCAGTTTTGGAATTGGCGCAACTCTTCATCGCTCATTTTGCCTTCCATGGCAGCGATGGCTGATTGCCCAAAATAAACCGGATCATCATATACCTCTTTCTTGAGGAGATTCTTGCCCGGATAAACCAGGCCTGAATCTGCCTTTAAAATTGGTGAAAATTCTTCCGTTTCATCGGCCAAATCGGGGTGCTCAATTTTAAAGAGATGCACCATCCCCATTTCCTCAGGATCGAGATTTCCCTCGTTATAATCAAGGAACCAGCTTTCGTAGTTGTCTCTGTTAATCTTCATAGCAGTGCGTCAATGGTACCGATGTAATTTTTCAGGAAAACCCTGGAACGGTAGATGTAAACTTTTACCTGGGCTTCGGAGAGCCCGGTGATTTCACCGATCTCCCGGTAGGAGTATCCTTCGTAATCGCGCAGAAGGAGGACAGACTTCTGAACCTCTGTCAGTTTGTCGACAGCCTGGTGCATCAACTCCTGCAGGTCGCTGTAGCCTTGCTCTTCTGCACTTTCCGGCAATTTCTTTGAATCGACCAGTGTCTCGTTTTTCCGTTTCCGGATATTGTCGACCATGGTGTGGTGCGCGGTCGTAAAGAGCCACGACTTTACTTTGAGCGGATCGACCTGGTCCCTGTGGATCCAAAGCTTTTCATAACAATCCTGTACAATGTCCTGTGCAGACATGGCATGCCCCAAATTCTTCTGGGTATAGCGGTACAAAGCATCCGCCCAGTCGTCAACAGCCCGGTTGTATTCGGCAACAGTCATTGTCAGGTTATCCGTTTTGGGAATAAGACGATTAAGTTAGCCAAAAGTTACAGCGGCACGAAATTTGTAGTAAAAAGAGTTAATTATTATCAATTGCCTTAAATGGGTTTAAAAATTTAACCAATAGTATAAGTGGTTTCTTTAATATCGTATTTTTGTCGTATAAGTTAAAACAGAGAATGATGAAGACAGTTAAAATAGGTAGGTTAATGCTTTGGTCTTTGGTAGTATTGGCTACCTTGGCCCAATGCAGAAAAGAGGCGGTTTTGCCTACACCGGTCGATCCGGTAGTTCCTCCGGTAATAACGCCTGTGGTAATTCCCGATGCATCGGAGGTAAATACCTTTGTTTGGTCCGGCATGCACGATTATTATTTGTGGAACGACAAGGTTCCAAATCTGACCAATACCTATTACCAGATACTTACAACGACCAGTTCCAATTACAAGAGGAACAAGGACAGTTTGAACTTCTATCTGAATAAATATACGGATCCGTCCAAACTTTTCAACGATTTGTTGTACCAGTACAAGGTTGTTGACAAGTGGTCTTTTATTGTAAGCGACTATACAATCATTGATAATTGGATTGCAGGTATCTCCAAGACAATGGGTTACGATTTTCAGTTATATTACCTGAACAGTACTTCATCCGATATTATCGGGGTGGTTCGTTATGTGTTGAAAGGCTCCCCGGCCGATCTTGCCGGTGTGCAGCGCGGGGATATTTTTACAAAGGTTGACGGTGTCCAGTTGACAGACGCCAACTATACGGCGAACCTGATTAACAAGGAGTCCTTTACCCTCACCTTTGCAAAGGTTGTCAATGGCGTTATCACACCTACCGGTAAAACGGCAACGATGACGGCGGTTCAATTGCAGGAGGACCCGGTATTTCTGAGTAAAGTGATAGATGTCAACGGGAGCAAAGTGGGTTATCTGGTTTACAATGGCTTCACCTCCGATTTTGACCTGGAACTGAACACTGCTTTTCAGCAATTCAAAACAGCAGGCGTTTCCAAGTTTATTCTTGATCTTCGTTACAACGGCGGAGGTTCAGTTCAGACTGCCATCTACCTGGCCAGCATGATCTATACCACCAACACCGCAACATTGTTTACCAAGAGTGTCTACAACGGGATCTTGACGCCATACATCACAACCACCTACGGAGCGAGCTTTTTTAACAGCAATTTCACCGATAAAATAAACACAACGGCCATCAATACATTGAACCTGAAAGATATCTACTTTATTGTTTCGGGCGAGACCGCTTCGGCCAGCGAACTGCTGATCAATGGCCTTAAACCATACATGAATGTCAAATCCATCGGTACCAATACCTACGGGAAATATGTTGCCTCATTGACGCTTAAGGATTATGACGCGAACAACAACCTGGTTACCACCCACAAATATGCCATGCAGCCAATTGTGGCCAAATATGCCAATTCATTGGGCGTATCCGATTTCGTAACCGGTTTGACACCCGATATTACCCTGAAAGAGGATATTGGCAACATGCTTCAGCTGGGTGATGAAAATGAGACGCTCTTAAAAGCTGCGCTGGACAACATCAGGGGATTAAAATCGCTGAGCCTTGCAACTCCAAGTAGTCTGGCAAAATCACGGTCCCTCATTGCGAAAAAGGATTTGGTACAGTTTTCCAGGGATATGTATGTTGATCCGCGGAAATTGACAAAACGGAACAGATAAGAACCATACTTAGTTATAAGTTTTGAGATATGAGTGATTGTAAGTGCACACTTCAATATTGAAGCAAACAATGCATGATTATTTGTATTTTTGATAAAAAAATTGAATTATGAACACGCAACCCATTACCATAGATCTTCCTTCTGATATTCTTCTTGCATTGAACGAAACAGAAGCCGAGCTAAAACAAGGAATAAAGACTTCGTTGGCTATGAGATTATATAGATTGCAAAAACTTACAATTGGAAAAGCAGCTCAATTATCAGGACTTTCAAGATTTGAATTTGAAACATTGCTCTCTGAGAATGAGATACCAATTTCAAATCTTACAATAGACGATGTAATGGATGATAGCAAAAAGCTTAAATAGAATGAAAAATGGACTGGTAATAGCAGATTCAGGACCCATATTTTCATTGGCGCTTATTGATAAACTAGATACATTCTTGCAAAACAAGCGGTTTTATTCAGTTGATCTGCTCAATGCTATCTTGAAGGCTAAAGGAGAAGAAATATTAAGTCTCAAGTCATAACAAACAGGCAGAGTTCTTGCAAAATAAATTCCCTAGTATGAGGTTAGGATTTTAAGTGTGTCATTTGTATAAAGCAACAGCTTATATGCAGTTCTTCACTCATCACTTATAACTCATAACTGGTCACAACTGTATAATAAAAAGAATAAATGATTTTGTAATGACCGATAAACAATTGAAGCTAGATGAGCGCTACCTTCGGATGGCAGCTGTCTGGGCCGAAAATTCCTATTGCATACGCCGGCAGGTAGGCGCCCTGCTGATAAAAAATAAAATGATCATCTCGGATGGGTACAACGGTACTCCCTCCGGATTTGAGAATATCTGCGAAGACGAAAACAACAAAACCAAGCCTTATGTGCTTCATGCAGAAGCTAATGCCATTACAAAAGTCGCTAAATCGCACAACAGTAGTGATGGTGCGACACTGTACGTTACCTCTTCTCCCTGCATCGAGTGTGCCAAATAGATTATCAAGGCCGGAATTGTAAGAGTCTTCATTTCGCAGAATTACCAACTGAACCCTGGGATTCAGCTG
>CAYHQN010000101.1:0-16078 GCA_964358545.1 uncultured Tangfeifania sp.
TGCTTTGACCATCCTGACATGGGTCAGATCGGGTGAGTGGTCCTGCGCCATGGCGACCCTCGACTGATCGTCGGAATTGTCTGTGAAAGTGGCTGTAATAACCGCCCTAAGGGGAATTCCATCGGGCCTGAACATCTTGTAAACAATGGAGGCCGTTTTGAGAATACACCTTTTTACCTGCAGGGTTCCCCAAACCACTTTGAGGAAATTGGGTCTGTGGATATCCCCGTTGTATCCCGTAACCGTCTGGAATTGCTCAATTTTCTGTTGCACATCTACCACAGTTCCGCCGGCTCCTGTTCCATCGATGAAAAAGGTCAGGGAGAGATCGCCGGGCTTCATCTTTTTGAAGTTCATCCTGCTGTTGGTGGTTCCAGAACCCTGCGCGCTGTCGTATTCCATTTCGTAAGCCAATGTAATTTCGTTCGGGTTAACGAACGACACAAACTCGCCAATGGGTGTGCCAGAGTAATCCGGCTTGGAATATGCCTGAATCTTCAGTTTTTCAAGAGTTCCTCTGTTGTCCATGGTTATCGCTCCGCTTTTTGTTTCAGAATTTCAAGTACGCGCTCAACGCATTCACTGACAATGGCCTGCCTATCCTCCGGTGAGGAGATTGCCGGTGGGCCACCGCCTGAATCCCGGTTGGTTACTTCAACGGTAATGACTACTTCATCAATGATAACAGGCATATACTATTGATTATCAATGGTAAAATATTGGTAATAGAGCTGAAGGGATTCGACCACCACTGCATTGTTCGATGAATTGAAATCGCTGACCGACCATTTTGTAGGATAGGCATTGATGAGATGCCAGGTCATGAGCGGTTCGTGATTGTCATTCAGCAGTTTGACGAAAATCTCTTTAGGCTGAATGTCAAGGTTGTTGATGCAACGGTCTATCCAATTGGTCAATTCAGACCTGATGAGCAATCCACGTTTCAGCGTAAGCTCCGTAAAGCGCACACCGCCGGGATATTTTTGGGCAAAACGATTTTCCCCTCCCTCTGCAATCTCCTCAGTCTTCATCTCAACGGAGAGTCCGGAGACTTCGGTAAATCGCACGTCATCACTGTTGGGGATCAGGTCCGGGACCTCAACCTTGAAATGAAAACCGACGGGAGGATAATAATTGCCCATTAGTCGTTCTGTAAATCAAGTCCTTCGTGTGCCAATTCAATCGATTCGATGGCCACCTCATTGCCCGATGCTTTGAGCTGGGGCCCTTCCACCTTAACAGGAAACGCGTTGTGCGCTTTCCAGACCATCACGGGTGCATGTTCTTCATTCAACAGGCTGATTACCAAATCCCTTCGCTCAACCGTATTGAGCTTGATGGTATTGAGCCACTTGAAAAAATCGTTGTCACTTTTAACTACCCCGCGTTTCAGTGTGATGTTGCTGAACTTCCGAAGTCCGGGCATTTTGATGGAGGAGTATTCAGGGAAAGAGCCATCGCGGTATTCAATGGCCTGGTTCTCTTGCGTAAGACCGGTTACTTCCGAAAAACCGATCCGGGTTCCACCCCACTCTACCGTGAAATGAAAAACTGGTAATGGATAATTTGCTGCCATTTTTGTTGGATTTTATGTGTTTAAAAATTGTTTTTATGATGTTTGCAATTTGTGGGAGAACTTCAGGATGATGAATTCGGCGGGGCGAACAACTGCCATTCCGATTTCGACGTTCATCCTTCCCTCGAGAATATCCTGGGAAGTCATGGTAACACCGATACCGCACCGAACGAAGAATGCATCTTTCGTTGTAGCGCCGGCCAACGCCCCTTCCCTCCATTTCTGGGTGAGGTAATTTTCAATCATTCCGCGCACTTTTACCCAGGTATTGGCATCGTTGGGTTCGAATACAGCCCAATAGGTCGATTTTTTTACCGATTCTTCCACCATGTTGAAAAAGCGGCGAACCGGTACGTAACGCCATTCGTTGTCATTGCCGGCGAGCGTCCGGGCTCCCCACACCAATGTTCCCTTTCCGGCAAATGCGCGGATGGCATTGATCGACTTGCCTGTATCGGAATCGACATTCATCACATCCTGGTGAGCATTGTCAAGCTTAATAACCGGCTCGATAACGCTTGCCAGGCTCAGGTTTGCAGGAGCTTTCCACACACCCCGGTTTTTGTCTGTTGTCGCATAGGCTCCGGCAACAGCACCGCTTGGAGGAAGTACCACAAAGTGGTTCTTCAGTTCCGCCTTCACGAAGTTGTAAATGGCCGTTTTGGAGTTTTTAAGTGTATCAAGTGTGCCAGAACTGCTCGGATAGGTCACCGTGACATTCGATTCATCAGGCTTCAGGTAGAAATTCATGGTTGTCTTGATGAACGGGTAGTAAGTGGCACCATATTTCAGGTAATTGTTTCCGAAATAGCCTCTGTTGGTCGTCAGGGCAGTGCTGTCGAGCGCCGTATCTCCATTGTAAATATCAAAAATGGCAAAGCGGTCTCCCAGGGTATTGCATTGCAGCAAAACAGCCTGGACCAGGGTTGTATAATCTGCGGTGGTGAGTTTCACCGCCTCAGGAATGACAATCAGTGTTGGTTCATCAACGAGCGCCAGTTTGTCCAAACCATCCTGCAAACCATACATGGTAGCCTTCACGGTAGTAGCGTCGCCGGTAAGGTCGATGGTATGGGTCGTCTGGTAGGTGCCGACAGAAATGATGTAGCACTGTCCTCCGCCATTTTCAAAAAACATCTTGACACTGTAATAGAGCAGATAATAAAGTGTTGGTTCTGTAATCGAGGTAAGGGTGGGAGCGCCGAGACTATCAACGCCGACAGTGATGGCGATGGCGTCTTCGTGCTGCAGGCCAAAGTAAGTTTCAAACTCTTTCAGGGAATAAATTTTGGTAGGCACCAGAATCAGATCATCTGCCATCTTTTTGATGGCAAACGAAGTGTAACCAATAAAGGCCGGGATGGCCGTTTCCACTTCGGCCACAGAAGGTGGAAAAACCGAAATCTCTTCCACGTAAACATCAGGTGTTCTGTAAGTTGTCATAGTCGATTTTTTTATGGTTTTGAAATTTGAATGATAATATCTGAATTGGGCCTTTCGATGCCCGGTAGTGGTAAATGCTTAAGGATCACGTCTGTATTTTTGCTTAACTGTATCTTTCTCCTGGCCTTCTCAAGCCTTGATACAGGGCTTTGTGATTTGAAAAGGATTACAGCCGACCCTGCGCCGGTAAGCAACGAAGGTGAGATATCGGTAGCAGCAAAAGAGCCCTGACCCACTTTGGTAAACAGCACCTGCGGACGAACATCCTCGTTGTATCCGGCATCTGAAACCGAAAGGTGGCTTAACTCGGAGGAGGTGTAGTTTTTACCTACGATGTAATATTTTAAAGTCTCTGCCCTGGAAGTAAAATTTAGGGTGAACTGAGGTGGTACAGGCGTAAAAAAAGCATCCGAAAGATCGATTTCAACGATACCAAAAGTCTGTTGTCTGGCCAGATCCGGGTCAACATAACAGAAGCTTTTTTTGGTGGAGCTACCCTGCTTCTCATTCAAAGAGTAGAGCCCCGGGGGAAAACCAGTCAGATCGAAAGAAACAGGTGTTGTATCGGAGAGTTCAGAGACCGTTTCTGTTTGGAGGATATTGTTCGGGCTATCCTTTACCGAGACGGTGACCGGTCTGGCTATTTTTGTGAGTTGGTAAGAAAATATCGCTCCGGTCAGCCGTATTTCTACTGGTAAGTCGAGGGCGGTTGGGGCAGTTTGGTTTCGATATAATGGAGTGGTTCCTTCCTTAAATTCAAGTTTGGTGATGTTGCTGAAATAGGGATTGGTCAATTTCAACCCGATTCTTATTGTTATTCCCGAAACGGCGACAACCGGAACTCCGGACTCATTTTTTTCACAAAGAAAGTAGCAAATCCCTTTGTTTATGCGGGTGATTATTCTTCTCTCCCTCAGGATCCGTGAAATATCCGCAGGAATGAGGAATTCAAAATCCTGACAGGCTCCGGTGTAATAGGAGTGAGAGATTTGCACTGAAAACAATATGCCAAAAGAGCTGCTCATCTGTAGTGAATATTGGTTTTAACTGATGTGACTGGTTTCTGTATGGCAGAGGCAAACTCATCCTGGATAACTACCAAGCGTATCTTGTAAGCTACTGATGGCAAATGCTTTGCTCCCAGATAGGCCCAGATCTGATTGAGCTGCTCGACACTCAGCGACTCCAGTTCGACGGTCAGCTTCCCGATTTTTGGGGAAAGTGCGGGATACTCATCAGCCAGGAATGCCGGGTGTGACTGGAAGAAACCCAAGACCAGGCCAATGGCCTTCCAGGCCTCTTCGTAAATGCCAAAATTGGCAGCAAACATGGCATGAAGGATAAATTTGAGTTCCGGTTCGCGACGCTGGTGCTGACCGTCAACATAAGTAAATTCGGGCAATTGGGCTTTAAAAACATGGTCCTCCTCAAGGTTGAAAATGGTCAGTGCGATGGAATCATCCGCAAACGCATACTTTCCCAAATCGTTGACAATTTTGGACAATTTAACCTCCACGGTAGTCGCATTGGTTCGCATATGGATATAAGCGTTCAATTCATCCCTGAGGAAGAGCAAAGCCTGATCGATCATATTTCTAAATTTTTAGAAATTTGATTAGAGTAGATTTAGATGGATCCGGTAACTTCGATATATTTACCGCACTTCAGTACCCTTTCTGTTCGCCGGGTTTTTCAACCGGAATGAAACGGATTTGGATGATAAAAATCACTGAAGATTCAAATCGGCTTTCGCCTAATAGTTAAGTTTATTGAACGCGCTCACAACCTCTTTGGTGATCCTGCACACCATGATGACAAAAAAATCAATTGTATACTTGTCTTACTTTAGTCCTGAATGATTCTAAAAGGTAACCCCGAATTCTGTTAATAAATGAAAGAAATTCTTTGTTGGAATGGAAAAAGTCTCTCCGACAAAATAATAGATGATTTTTGGAATTGTTTCATTAAATATTCAATTTTTGAGTTCCAATACACTTCTTTGCTTTTATACCAAAGAATCCCTGTGATTATAATTTTTTTATAATCATTGTATTTTATGCAATATCTTGTTAAGCAATTTTTCTAAGACTCTTTGAAAATTTCAAATTATGTGAAAATCTGATCAATTTGAATTCTGATGCCCTGAGTATGGCAAGACCCACTTCAACGATGATCCTTCCCTCCTCAACATCCAGCGATGTCATCGTGGTCCCTAATCCGCAATTCACATAAAAAGCTTGTTGCGGAGAAATGCCCGCGAGTGCTCCCTCCATCCATTTCGTGGTCAGGTAGTTTTCTATCATCATGCAAATTTTCATCCAGGTATTGGTATCGTTGGGTTCAAAAATCACCCAACAGGTTGAGGTCCTGAGTGACTCTTTTACCATGATCATAAATCGTCGAACGGATACGTACCGTTCTTCATGGTCGTTCAACTCAAGTGTTCGCGCCCCCCAAACAAGAACTCCTTTGCCGGTGAAAACACGAACATTGTTGATGGATCTAGCTTGATCAGGATCAACATCTTGCTTTGGGTAAGATTGCTTATCAATAGTTACCAATGGCTCCATGATACCAAAAAGATTAAGATTTGCAGGCGACTTCCAAACTCCCCTGTTCTTATCAGAAGTGACATAGGCACCTGCTACTGCACCGCTTGAGGGCAGGTTAACAAATCTGTTCCTCAATTCACTCCTAACCAATCTGGTGACTGACCAACCTAACTTTTTAAGCTGATCCAGATTATATTCTTTCCCATTGTAAATGACTTTCACATTTGATCCTTCGGTATTTACGTAGCTATTCATTGTCGTCCGGACAAAAGGATAATAGGCACTGCCGCAATTCAGATATTGGTTACCGAATAATCCGATGCTTTGAGATAAATCAGGATTGTGCACGTCTCCGTCGTACAGATCGAAAATGGCAAATCTGTTATCAAGCGTGTGACACTGGAGCAAGGCAGCACGAACGAGTTGCGAATATTCATGAGCTGCAAGTTTAACAGCTTCAGGAATGACTATCAAAGAAACATCCGCTACTTCGGAGAGTTTGAAAAGTCCATCAAGTAATCCGGAATGAGGTGATCCAATTTGTTGTTTTAGCAATACCTGTTGTGGGTTTTGGTAGGTATCAACAGAAAGTATGTAGCAGGATCCTCCCCCGTTCTCAAAATAGATCTTTACACTGTAATAGAGAAGGTATTTCAGGGTCACCTCTTTGAAAGAGTGGATGCTGAATTCGTTGTCACTGTTTTTATGAATGGTAATGGCTATTTCGTTGTCAAAAGGGAGTCCGAAAAAGTTTTCAAACTCCCTCATTGAATTGATCAATGTTGGCACAAGGATCAAATCCATGGAAACTTTACCGGTGGCCTTTGCGGTATACCCAACAAATGCAGGTAATGCAGTCTCAACCTCTACCACAGGTGGGGGTAGAACAGAAATATCCCCGAAATATATTTCGGGATTTCGATGGGTCATCATAGCAGTAGAATTAATCTGTCCGGTTATGAAATTAAGGGATGCATCGCCGGAAATCTTCTTCTCCCTATTACTGCTATTTATCTCGAAAAGAATTAAAAGGTAACCCCAAAAAACCAAAAAAAATTAGTTCAGTGGAAAAATTTAATATTGGTAACAGAAGCAGAGAAGGTTAAGGTAAGACAAAAGTGACTTCTACAAAAGAAAATCCTCCCTTGCCGGATTGAAAGTATCTATCAACACACCTTCCTCCAGGCAGACCACACCATGCGACAATCCCTGGGGTATGTATGTTGCATCTCCCACCTTGATGGTTCTGGTTACCTCACCAATAGTGAAATCAAAGCTTCCGGCAGCACAGTAGGTGGCTTGTGAGTGCGGGTGGGTATGCATGGCCCCGATGGCGCCTTGGGCAAAGCTAACCTTCACCATCATAATATCTTCGTTGTACCCAAGAATCTGGCGGGAGACGCCCCCGCCCAAATCTACAACAGGGGTTTCACTTTGCAGGATGTATAAATTGCTTTCCATAGGAATTTCAGTTACTGTGGCAAAGATAGCATTTGGAGAAATTGGATTTTTACATGAGATTGATACCTGTCTGCTCAATTTCATAGGCGAAAGGATTTTGTATATTAAAATCCCCTTCCCAAATCGGGTGTGGTTCAATTCTTAAATCTATCGATCTTCTCAGGCGCATCAATTGCATCTGAACCGAAAAAAAATCATCCATATGCCCTACCACAACAGCTATGTCAATATCACTATCCGTTTGCTCTTTCCCTTTTGCATAGGAGCCAAATAAATAGGCCTTCTTCAGTTCCATATTCTTCGGAATACTCCGGATATATCGTTTTGCGGTATTTATAATTGCCTGATCAACCATTGTCTTAAGATTTCAATTTTATTGATCCATTCGTTGGTGAAATCGATGGTGCAAAGTTTATGAAAACTTTGTTTGTAATCATCATACCTCGCATTTAAATTAAAGGTCGTAATCTTATCCAGCCATTCATCATAACCCAAAGGAAGCGATACATCAATTTTTTCAAATAATCTCAATAAATCATGCGATAGCAGCGGATGCTTTTGTAACTTTTTAACGTACAAAGCCTTTATCAATTTTTCTATGACAAGATGCCCCATAAACAAAGCCCACGGATATTCTTTGGTTTTCATCAGGTTCTGCATGGTCGAATAATTCAGGTCTGATGAGGTTCGCCAATAAAGGACAATTGAATCGATATCATTAATTTCGCCTTCCATAGTCATTCAAATTTAAGAAATTTATTGCGATTTTGACTCAGACTGACATTTATCATCGTATCTGTATAATTTACCAATGAACCATTTTTCAATGCCCACTTTGACCGATAATTAATTTAAAGGACTATTTTTGATAAAAAACAATTACCAACATTACTTTAACGGAAATACTGAAAGATTCCTATTAAAAACTCACTACTGTCTCGTTAAACGAAACAGTAGTGATATAATATAATGGATTTCAATGACTTAACAAAATAACTAAGAGTATTTTGATCAACTATTCTGTCATTTTGCTATTTTTTTAGCATACTTCGTCCGGATGATGATGGATAGGGCAACGAAGGCAAAGATCAGGATAACCGGCAATACGGACATGTTCCGCAAGGTGATCTGCGGTCCGGAAGTCTCAATCGACTTTCCCATGATGGGCAGTACCATTGATGTAGCGACAAATCCTGCCCCTCCGAGTATAGACATTCCCAGTGCGCCACTTTGCGGAATGTATTCGGAAGCCACCCCGATCATGGTTGGCCAGAAATAACAAACGCCAACAGCAAAAACTGCTGCGGATAACAATGTCATGGCTGCCCCGTTGGCCACGCTCAGCAGCAGCAGTCCTATCGTAGCTATCACGGCCGAGCTCAGCAATACTCCGGTCGGATTCAAACGATGAACCAATCCACCGGCAAAAAACCTTCCTACGGCCATGATGCCAGTCACTACCACCAGGATAATCATCGGGCTTATCCCGTTGGTTTGCAACAAGGCATTGATCCACTGGGTGGTTCCCAGCTCTGTGGAAGCAGTCAGCAACATACAGAACAAAACCAGGGGAAAGAGCAGGAAAATCTTGTTAACCAATCTCCCTTCGATGATGACCAGGACTACGATCACCGCTACCGCTATATAGGGGTAGATGCTCTGGAAATTGATCTTCAGCGAAGGCACAGAGGCAAAAAAGATCATCAAAACGACTGTTGCAATGATGGTAAAGGGAGCGCCCACGTTTCGCAGCATCTCCTTGTAGGTCACCCCGCTTGAAACCCGTTCCGTTTCAGGAATCTGCTGTCCCCAGAAGATATATCCGTAAATGGCCAGCGGAATAAACAAAAGACTAACCAGGATCTCCCAGCGAAGTCCGATCAGGTCCATCAGTAACCAGGCTAACACACCTCCAATCACAATTCCCCCTGGGAACCACACGTGAAAACGATTCAGCATCTTGGTCTTCTTTTCCGGAAACAAGGTAGATACCAAAGGATTACATGCTGCCTCCACGCTTCCGTTTCCCAAACCGATGAATACATTGGCAATAAAGAGAGAGATCATGTCTTTGGCAAAAAGCAGCAAAATGATTCCAACCAGGTGCAGACCAAAGGCCATCCTCAGAATATTCTTGGTCTTGACGATATCGATGATGAAACCACCCAAAAACATGGCAACGGCAAATCCCCAGAAAGCCGGACCAAAGGCATATCCGATCTGCTCCTTGGTTAATCCATAATCGGTTGAAAATACACCTTCGATTTTTGCCCGAATGGCAAAGGTCATCGCTGTTACCAATAAAGCCAGGCAACTTGCTACAAAGAGTTGCTTTTGATTTACATTTTCCATAAGTTACATTTTGAAAGGTAAGTAGTCTGAAAAAAAATTAGCTGACTGTAAATATAAAAAAAATTGATTATGAAAGTGGTGAAATGAAATAGATTGGAATAGGAAATAAATTGAAATAGGTGGATAGGGAAGGCTGCTTTCGATCATCGCCCCCTTGTTTCAATCTATTTCTACTAATTTCTACCTATTTCTTATTTCCGCTACTATCTCAATAGCCTCCCTGACCTTTTGTTCAATAAATCCGTAATCGCCATTGGCAATTACTTCAGCTGGTGTTAATTGCGATCCCAATCCGACACAGGCAACACCTGCATTGAACCATGCTTCGAGGTTTTCCCTGTCCGGGGTAACGCCGCCGGAGGGCATGATGCCCGTCCAGGGACATGGAGCCAGAATGGCTTTGACGAAAGAGGGCCCGCCAACCTCCTTACCAGGAAAGATCTTGACAATCTCGCAGCCAAGCTCTTCGGCCAGATTGATCTCCGAAAGGGTACCGCAACCCGGCATCCAGGCAATTTTTCGCCGGTTGCATACTTTGGCCATATCGGGGTTCAGGCTTGGGGAGACAATAAAGTTGGCCCCCAGCTGGATATAAAGTGCTGCCGTAGCAGAGTCAACCACAGAGCCGACACCCATGATCATCTCGGGACATTGGCCGGCACACCATTTGTTCACCTCGGCAAATACTTCATGGGCAAAATCTCCCCGATTGGTGAATTCGAATACCCTCGCGCCACCCGCATAACAGGCTTTCACAACTTTTTTTACAATTGCCGCATCTTTGTTGTAATACAAAGGAACGATGCCTGTCCCGACGAGTGTGTTGAGAACCTTAAGTCTTTTAAATCGTGCCATTGTATTTGATTTGAGGATTTGATGATGTGTTCATTTGTTGATGTGATGATTCGTTGATTGTGCCGTCTCCCAAATCTATGCGGTTGCCGATTGCGGGCTTCATCCCTGACATACCCTGCCGCCGTTATTGCGGGCGGTGAACTTCCAATTCTGCACAGAAACGGCAATTGACATATATTTTGCTATTGGCGGTAATTATTTGTTTTCTATAAGTCCTGTCCCAAAAGGACTCCCTGAATTCAGAGAATAATCGCGATAAAATCCAATTTTCCTATCCTTATTTTGTGTGTTTAACATCCCTGTTCCAAAGCTACCACTAAACCCGTCATTACAAATAACCTCACAATCAAGATTTAATAACAGATTGTGAACATCAAATTCAATCTTTTTATAATGAACTGTAATGCCTTTAACTTGTAACTCTTTTTTTATCTGAATTAAACTGTCAAGTGTCAGATCATGTGTAAAAGCAGCCTCAATTCTTTTGATTGATTTATCCTCATTTAACTGAATTGTAAGGCTTTTTTGCTTTTTAAAATTATTAGACTGAGCTTTAGCGTTTAATAAGTTGATACACAGAAAAACAATAAGTAAAACCGAAGTTGATAAGATTGAAATTTTTTTCATTGCATTAGTTTTTAAATTAAACAAATCTTTCAGATACCACAAGATATTATGGTTTTTCAAATTTGAATTTTGATTTTCTGGTAGGACATCATAACCGGTATTAGAAGTCCTAAAAAAATCAAACCCCAGAGTCTCTGAAATAATATTAATTGTAAAAGCTCTAGGCTTAACTATACCAGATTCAATGCGCTGAATTGTTCTAACCGTAATTTTACATTTTTCAGCAACATCCTCTTGGGTTAATCCTTTTGCTTTCCTGACTTCAATTAATTTTTTTCCAAAATCTAGTTTCTCCATTCAAATTGAAATTTCATGTAAGATTATATTTAACCTAGAAACTGACCAAAAATAAGCCTTGACTTATACACGACATTTACCCGACAATCACCTTTTAAATATACAAAATAAGTATCCATGAAACTCTAACTAAATAGTCTCATTAGTTTTACAATATTATCGCTGCGCTTTTATAATTACAGCCAACTCTATCCTATTTACCTCAAATGCCAATAACTAATCACCTTTACCGGGATACACGGCCGGAAGAGTCGCCTCCCACCAGTTTTTCAACTTCGGGGACGGTAACACGGTTGTAGTCGCCATAAATGGTATGCTTCAGGCAAGAAGCGGCTACCGCGAAATCGAGTGCAGCCTGAAGATCATCCCGGTAGGTGAGCAAACCATAGATTAATCCGCCCATAAATGAATCGCCCCCGCCAACGCGATCGACGATGTGGGTGATCTGATAGGTGGCAGATTTGTACAATTTCTTTCCATCATATAGGACTCCGCTCCATGAGTTGTGGCTGGCGCTGACCGATCCGCGCAGGGTTGTGATGACGGCTTTGCAGCGGGGAAACTGCGCCATCACCTTTTTCGAGACAGAAAGATAAGCATCAGCCTCCACGTGACCGGCAGTTACATCCACTCCATCCGGGTGGATATTGAGCGCCATGGCCGCATCCTCTTCGTTACCCAAAATAACGTCGCATCCTGCAACCAGCAAGGGCATCACTTCGTGGGCCTGCTTTCCGTATTTCCAAAGATTTTTACGGTAATTCAGATCAGTCGAGACCATGATGCCCCGTTCGTTGGCGGCATGGATGGCCTGGAGACATACATCGGCTGCTCCCTGCGAAATGGCAGGGGTAATGCCGGTCCAGTGAAACCAGGTAGCGCCTTCGAAGACTTTGTTCCAGTCGATCATGCCGGTTTTGATCTCGGCAATTGAGGAACCGGATCGATCATAGATGACTTTGCTCGCCCGGCTTACTGCACCGGCTTCCAGAAAATAGATCCCCATGCGATCTCCGCCCCGGATAATTTCGGTTGTATCCACACCAAATCCCCGGAGTTCCCTGATGCAGGCATCCGCGATTTCATTTTTTGGCAAGCGGGTGACGAATTTGGTAGCAATGCCGTAATTGGCAAGCGAGACGGCCACATTGGCCTCTCCCCCACCGTAAGTGGCGCTTAGATTTCCGGATTGGCCGAACCGCTCAAACCCCGGGGTTGCCAGGCGCAGCATGACTTCGCCGAATGTGATGACTTTTTCCATATTTAAATTTCGTTTTCGCCTTTGACATACCCAAAGTTAGCCAAAATTCCGCCATCTACATAGAGGACATGTCCGTTCACGAAGTCGCTCGCTTTGGAGGCAAGGAAGAGTGCGGCATTGCCAACATCTTCGGGTTCGCCCCAGCGTCCGGCAGGTGTACGCGTCATCACCAGATCGTTGAAAGGATGGCCATTCAACCTGATATCAGCAGTTTGGGAAGTAGCGATGTAGCCCGGACCAATCCCGTTGATCTGGACATTGTACTTCGCCCACTCGCAGCACATATTGGCAGTAAGCAGCTTGAGACCGCCCTTGGCTGATGCATAGGCAGACACGGAATTGCGCCCATAAACACTCATCATTGAGCACATATTGATGATCTTACCGAAGCGACGGGCAATCATACCGGGAGCTACGCGTTTGGCAACAATCAAAGGAGCTACCAGGTCGATGTCGAGCACCAGCTTAAAATCACTGACAGCCATATCGAGAATTGGAACACGTTTGATAATCCCGGCATTGTTGACCAAAATATCAACCGGACCAATCTCTTTCTCTATGATCGTGATTCCTTTGTCTACTGCCTCTTCGTTCGTAACATCAAAATTGAGGGTAAAGACGTCCAGACCAACCTTGGCGTACTCAATTTTACATGCTTCGAGTTTCTCGTCCGACAGGTCGTTAACGCAGATTTTAGCACCGGCTGCTCCCAGTGTCTTGGCAATGGCCATTCCGATACCGTGGGTACCACCGGTGATAAGGGCTACTTTTCCTGATAAATCGAATAAATCATTCATGTTTTGTCTATTATAATTTTAATTTCTAGATTGTTACTCCATTCAACAAAAAGACCAATTTGATAATTTTCGATTTTCGATTTTGGATTTTCGATTTTGGATTACACGGGATGCTTGATTGGTGTTTGTCCAAATTGGAAATTTATTTGTTCAGCTTCGATCTGGCATGCGGCGCAATCGAAAATCCAAAATCCAAAATCGAAAATCTTATCTGAGCTGGTTGGGTTGAACTACATCCATATCGGCATAGTCGAGGTTTTCTCCGGCCATTCCCCAAATAAATATATAGTTTGCAGTTCCTGCGGCTGAGTGGATAGACCAGTTGGGAGAAATAACCGCCTGTTCGTTGACCATCCAGATATGGCGGGTCTCCTGCGGCTGACCCATGAAATGGCAGACAGCCTGACCATCGGGTACATTGAAATAGAAGTAGACCTCCATCCGGCGGCTATGGGTGTGAGCCGGCATGGTGTTCCATACGCTTCCCGGACGAAGTTCTGTCATACCCATTTGCAACTGACAAGTTTCGATCACCTTACTGATCAACAACTGATTGATCTGTCTTTCATTAGATGTCAGCTGTGATCCCATTTGAAGGACATTCGCATCCTTTAGGGTTATGTGGCGGGTGGGAAGTTCCTTGTGAGCAGGTGATGAATTCAGGTAAAAACGGGCGGGTTGAGCCGTATTTTCCGAATTGAAAAGAATCTTTTCGGATCCTTTCCCAATGTAAAGGGCCTCTTTGAAATCCATGCTATAGACCTTTCCATCGACTGTTACAGTTCCTTTGCCTCCTACATTAATTATACCCAGTTCGCGGCGATAGCAAAAGAAGGGGGCCTTAAGCGGATCAATGGTGGTCAGCTCCAGGGGACCGGATACCGGTACTGCTCCTCCGGCAATGTAGCGGTCATAATGGGAATAGACAAGATGAATTTTATCTGCTTCCATTAATTTTTCAATCAGGAAATGTTCCCTGAGTTGTTGCGTGTCGTAATGCTTAACATCGGAAGGATGGGAAGCGAATCTTTCTTCGAAATGGATTGTCATAGTTTTAGGTATTTAATAATCGGACAAATATAATTAGATATTCACAATTGCGCAATCGATTGCATGAATAATTTGTATATTTGAAAATAAAATAAAATTATAGCCATATTTGTACCTCCTTTTATCATAGCAATGCATAAAAAATCAGAGCCAACCATTCATGATATTGCCAGGGAATTAAAAATCTCTGCCTCAACCGTTTCAAGGGCGTTGCAAAACAATCCGCGCATTAGCCTGAAAACCAGGGAGAGAATAATCTCCTTGGCCGACAGCATGGGTTACAGGCCAAACATCATGGCCTCCAACCTCAGAAACAAGAGATCGAACACCATCGGAATCGTCGTACCACTTATCAACCGTTATTTTTTCTCAGCTGTCATCAGTGGCGTTGAAGAGGTGGCCTTTAAGGCCGGATACACCGTAATGATCTCCCAGTCGAACGACCTTGCCAACAAGGAGATCTCTATCGTTCACTCGATGTTTGCCAACAGGGTTGACGGACTGATCATCTCCATTGCCATGCAGCCGACCAATTACGAACACTTAAAAATATTCAGAAAGAAGAACATTCCTTTGGTATTTTTCGACCGTACCGTTGCTGAAATCGACACCAACAAAATAGTGGTGGATGATTTCATGGGCGGTTTCAGGGTTACCCAACACCTGATTGAACAGGGTTACAAACGCATTGGTCACATGGCCGGACCGCAGAATCTGCAAACCTATCTCCACCGAAAGAACGGATATATTGAAGCGCTTTCGAAAAACGGCATCTCTTATGATGAATCCCTGGTAGTAAACAATTCCCTTACCAGTGAAGATGGAGTAAATGCCGTACAGTACCTGATGAGTCTTCCCAAACCACCCGATGCCATTTTCTGTGGCAACGACACTACCGCCCTGAGTTCAATGATCTACCTCCGCGATAAAGGGATTCGGATTCCGGAGGATTTTGGGATTGTTGGATTCAGTAATGAACCATTCTCCAAAGTGGTATCCCCTTCTATTTCGACAATTGCACAACCCGGATTTTTGATGGGACAGAAGGCAGCAGAGCTGATATTGAATCAAATCGCCAACAAGGGAAAACCGTTCCAAACGCTTGTACTTCCTACAGAATTGATAATAAGAGAGTCATCGAACCGAAAAAATAGCTAAAAAACATTTTACTTTTAGCTATTCAATCAGTTTCACAGCATTCTCTGGCATCTTTTTCCACGACCCCTTCTCTTCCGCTGTTGCTTTTGAAACGTAGTCCAACATCAGTCACGATAAAGGTGCAATTGGAAACATGCATGTTCTTTACTCCACCCGACATCTCGCTGCCAACAGTCACACCGCCATGTCCATGGTAAACCATGTGCCCCGTGGCACTACTACCCGTCCACCTCCCTTTTTTGAAAAGGCATCAATGGCTTTCACGAAGGCTTCCGTACAGAGTGCTTGTCCGACACCGACAGCTCCAAAGTCGAACCGGCACACCCCCTGGGAAGTACCAATCCACATCCAGCCATTGCTGTCCTGTAAAATACAATGGATCTGATTATTGGAAAGACCGCGTTCTTGAGAGAAGAGATCGAAGCTGAGGTTGTTAACCACTTCGACAGCTTTGGAATTAGGTAAAGCGAAAAAAAAGAGCGCACAGCCCGTCAGGAAAGAAACCAAAAAGAAGTGCTTTCTTTCCCCATTTTGATGGCCAAATCTATTGTCTGTTTCCAGAGCTGACATTTAGTGCAATTATTTTAGGAAAGGCACTAAGTATTTGTAAAGAAATAAAGTGTACATTTGCATAAAAAAATGCAAATGA
>CAYHQN010000102.1:0-15852 GCA_964358545.1 uncultured Tangfeifania sp.
GACAATTAACAACATATCATATTCTCTTACCCACCCCTCGCCTCTCCAACTGAACAACTTGCGACCGTCATTGCGATCCGCCGGCTGGCGGAGAAGCAATCTACTGCATTCTCATGACTCAAGAACGCTACACCGTACTGCTAACACAGCCTGTCCCGATTTTTCATCGGGAAGGAACGAAGTGTGAAGCAATCTGTTGAGATTCGCATAAATTTTTCTTAACTTAATGACTTTGCCCAACGGGACAAAAAAACAAATTTTAAACAGCCTCTTGCAATTCATTCAGGAAATCATTTGAGAAGCGAATCAAATCCTCCGAAACAAGGACATAAATAACTGTTGAAGCTGCCGGCTTTGGTGCGTCTCCATTGCCGGTAGCTCAATCATTGTCGAATGTTGTATTTTGGCGAACCTGCCAATTACAAACAATGTGAATGCTAATTGAAAATGATAATTCTGTTTTTTGTAACTTTGAAATAAAAAAATGCCAACAATTCTATTGATTGCAGGGTGGAGATTGTATTTCTGGGCAAATGAGAATAATGAACCAATACACATACATGCCGAAAAAGGTGATATGGAATGTAAATTTTGGTTGGATATTTAAAATTTCGAGAATAGCAAATTATGGAAAGGCATACAACATATCACAAATTGGTTTTGAAAAAGAATATTTGGTTTTATCTATTGCTAATCAGATAGTTAAAATAAAATTGTCTGAAATTTCCGAAAAGCTTTCTAATGCGACTGACCAAGAAAGGAATGACTTTAAAGTTTCGCCGTCTGGTTATGGTATACATTGGGAATTGTTGGATGAAGATTTATCTATCAATGGATTATTAAGGAAATTGTAATTCTGAAGACCAACAACCCTCAATCCCTGGCATGTGGTCAACGATTCCAAAACGTTTAGTTGGAGTTCTAAAGTGTTAGGTAGCGATTCTGAAACAAAAAGCTGCCGGCTTTGGTGCGTCTCCATTGCCGGCAGCTCAATCATTGTCGAATGTTGCATTGCTACAACAAGGCAAATTTATAACCTAAATCACCAAATGCAAAAATTGATTGAAATATTGCCTGCAAAAAGCAACTAAAAATTTGTGACACATTATAAAAAAATTCAAGTATATTTGAAAAAGTATTAAAAAAAAGAAAAAATTCGATCATACTTTAAAAATATGCAATCCGTCTTCGATAAAATTGGTGTATACAACGTGTGGGACGGGAAATCCTACAACACCGGGTATGAGCGGAGCGAATACCTGAATACTATTACCAGCTACATTGGCAACAAGCTGATCAAGGTACTGGTTGGGCAGCGCCGTGTCGGGAAAAGCTATGTCTTGCGTCAGATTATCAATCATTTAACTTCAGTGAAAAGGGTTAACCCACAAAATATATTCTACCTCAACAAAGAGTATACAGCTTTTGACGGAATTAAGACATCCTCCGATCTGGAGGCACTTTTTATTTATTATCGCCAACAATTTAGTTTAACAGGCAAAATCTATATTTTTCTCGATGAAGTTCAGAATATCCGGAATTGGGAAACTTTTGCCAATTCCTATTCTCAGGATTTTACGGCTGAGTATGAATTGTTTGTAACGGGATCAAATTCCAACTTGCTATCAGGGGAGCTTGCCTCGGTGCTCTCCGGACGGTATGTCGAATTTGAAATTTCCCCATTTAGTTTCTTTGAATTTGCTGGAATAAAAAACAGGACAGTCAATAAAGAGAATTTTCTGAAGTATATGCAAAGCAGTGGATTGCCTGAAATGTTTAATTTTGAGGAAGAAGAATTGCATCGCCATTACACTGAGAGTCTGAGAAATACAATCGTTTTGAGGGATATTGTGGGACGCCACAACATCAAAGATCTCTCATTGCTCGAAGACGTTTTTAAGTTCTTGTCGGCTAATATTGGTAATCTTACCTCTTTTGGCAGCATCGTAAATTACTTCAAGAGCAAACAAAAGAAAACCAACTATGAGACCATTTCGTCTTACGTTGGGTTCCTGAAAGACACTTTTATCATCCATCAGGCAGAACGTTTCAATCTGCGTGGGAAACAGCTACTTGGAGGCGAATGTAAATATTACCTGAACGATTTGTCGTTTAAAAATTACCTGTTGGGAAATTATCCATCTGATATTGGCTATAATCTTGAAAATTATGTTTATATGCAACTTAGACGCTTGGGATACAAGGTTACGGTAGGTGTGTTTAATGATGTTGAAATTGATTTTGTTGCACAGAAACCTGACAAGACATTATACGTCCAGGTTTGTTATATTTTGAGTGAGAAAAAAACGATGGAACGGGAATTCGGTAATCTGCTGATGATTAAGGATAACCACGAAAAAATTGTTATTTCCCTGGATGATGTGAAATACTCGGATTATGAAGGAATCAGGCATATAAGACCATGGGAATTGGTTTAATTATGAGGACATTTCGCGCCATTCTCTCTTTTTACAACTCATTCGCCTTCCTTGGTTTTTTGCTGACGGCGGCTTGCCTGACGATAGTCTTCACCAACGGCATTGTCATGTTTACGATTCTTTTCTGGTTTAAGATCGGTACGATGTGGCTCATCTATTATTTTACAGATAGTTACAAGAGCAAGGAGTATTACTATTACGATCTTTACGTGATCACCAATGGCAAAACTTACCTGACCAAAGGGATAGAAGATCTGAAAACGCTGGGGTACATCAAATAGATTGATCACCTCAAATTACGATTCATCCGTCTTATCCGGCGATCCGGTAGATTATTTTTTTTCTCATATGATTTTCAGCTTTTATTTGAGGGAAAATTAAATTACCATGAAGGTCGTCATCTGTACACTCACTTTTCTATTGTTGCTAGCTAACCTTTCAGCCCAGCTTGTTATCTCCGGTAAGGTATCGGATCAAAAACAAATGCCGCTCACCGGCGCCAATGTTTTTCTTCAGGGGAGTTATGACGGAACGACTGCCGACAGTCTGGGTAATTTCAGTTTTAAAACCAAACTAACCGGGCAGCAAACCCTTTTCCCGGAAATTGAACCTGGACAGTACGAAAACCATCGTATTGAACCTCATTTTAGAAGAAACCGGAGGGCAAATCGATGAAGTGGTGATCAACGCCGGAGCCTTTGAGGCCAGCGACGAGAAGAAAGCAGTTATTATGAGGATGTTTGATGTTGCAACGACTCCGAGTGCCCAGGGCGATATTTTTGGGGCTCTTTGTACCTTACCAGGAGTTCAAAAAGTGGGCGAAGATGGCCGGGTGTTTGTCCGCGGAGGTGAAGGCTACGAAACAAAAACCTTTATGGACGGGATGCAGGTTTCATCGCCATACATGTCTAAAATGCCTGATATGCCTACCCGGGGACGCTTTTCTCCTTTACTTTTCAGTGGAACACTGTTCAGCACAGGCGCCTATTCGGCCGAATACGGCCAGCCATTCCCAGTCAAATCCTGCAGTTACCACTGAACTGTTGAATAAAGTGAAGGAAATGCTTCAGAAACAGTACAAAACCAGATTTGTGATTAAAGTGGGAGAGCACCTGAAATCCATTGCTGTTGAAGATATTCTCTTTTTTTACAGTCTTGAAAAGGCTACTTTCCTGTGTACCTCTGATTTCAAAACCTACCTTGTTGATTATTCGCTCGATCGGATCTCTGAAATGGTGGACGAACACCAATTCTTTCGCATCAACCGCAAGTACATACTAAGCAATCGATCTATTGCGGACATTGTTTTTTACTCCAACAGCCGGCTGAAAGTCAAATTGAAGAAGGCTGATGAAGAGAACATTGTCGTTAGCAGGGATAAGGTCGCAGCCTTCAAGGAATGGCTTGATTTGTAAGTGTTTAATAGACATAAAATCAAAAACTGACGGGGTGACTCTTAGTGACCCCGTCAGTATGTTGTAAGGTGTCAGTTAATTCCCAGTAGTTCCAGTAACTGCTCCATTTGCGAAAAGTCGGAAATGATAATGTCGGCTCCGGCTTTGATCAGGCGGGTGCGTTTGTGGGCATTTAAGCCGTACCTGCGCTGTTCATTGCTGGCAAGTCCGACGGTTATGCCGTTGCGTTTGTGGGTTTCGCGGATTTCAACCGGGCCATCCCCGAAAGTGATGATCTGTCCTGATTCGGCGGTGCCAATTGAGTCGAGGATGCGGTCGAGCACAATCTTTTTCGCCTCTATATTGATGTCGCCCACTGCACCGTAGATTCTGCCTTCGAAGAGGTATTCATACCCGAGCGCTTTGGCTTCGCTCTTTGCATCCACTTCATCGGTACCACTGGCCAGGTAGAGTTTAACGCCTGACTGGTAAAGCCGTTTCAGAAAGGGAACTGCATTCTTCACGGTGAAATCTTCCAGTGAAAGTTCGCCCCGCTGCAGCTTTTTCTCCCGTTCCCTGACCATCAGCAACAATTCGTCGTTGTAGATTTTTTTGTATCCGAAGATATCCAGGATCTCTTCTTCAGGAACGCAGCCAAACTCTTTGACCAGCGCTACCAATCCCTGCATCTGAACCAGCGTCTGGATGCCCGTAGTTTTGTCGATATATTCGGCAACACGTGCTTCCACCCTGTGGTAAAGGGCATCGTCCGCCTCTTTGTATTTCTTGCCCAGGATCGCCTTGATCATCATCGGATTCATGATCCCTTCCCATCCTTCGCGAAGGGTAGAGATGGTTCCGTCGTGGTCGAAGATGGCATATTTAGGGCAGACATCTCTGTGCATCAGCGATTGATCGACTATCTCAATCTCGCTATCTCCCAGGTATTTGGCCATACGGATTTCTTCTGCCAGTTCGTGGTTGTAGATGAAATCGCTGTTTTCGCCGATGTGTAGAATCTCTTCGGGAGTGGCCGTACCGCACTGGAATAATTTTTGAACTGTAACACCGGCAACGAGCGCTCCAAGTTCTGCCGCCTCCTGCATCGAATATCCTGCTGCCAATGCGCCTGCCGCACCTGCCAGGTAGCTGTCTCCTGCACCCACGGTATCAACTTTCGACATGATCATCAATCCGGGTACTTCAGAGATACCGCTGGCATCAATGGTTAACGAGCCTTTGCTTCCCCTGGTAACAAACAACGGTTTGCCGAATTTTGCAAACAATGTTTTGGCGGAGGAGACTACTTCGGAATAGAGTACCACTTCATCCGGTTTCTTGTTGAGGCCGCAAAGACGGGCTGCTTCTGTATCGTTCATCTTCCGGATTGCTCCGTCGTAAAAGTCGTTAAAATTACGGCTGTCGACGATAAAGCCCTTTTTCGGAAACTTTTGGATCACCTCTACCAGCCGCTTCCTGAAATATTCGGTATGAATGCCGGAGGGTACCTGCTGGTTGATGATCACGAGATCCACCTCGGGTACCGCCTTCACCAGACTATCAATTAACCTGTCCGCGGTAGCCTGTGACAAAACGTTGTAGTTGCCGAAGTCCACCCGATTAAGTTCAAAATCATCGATGTAGGGCTTTGCATAAGTATGGGTGTGCCACTCTTCTTCCTGCACCAGCAAATTGGTCGGATCGATACCGGTGGCCGTCATGATTTTTTTCATCTCAGCTCCGAAAGGATCAGTCCCGATCACACCAAAGGCGCGGATCTCTTTAATTCCTATGGCTGCCAGGTTGTTGGTGACATTTCCTGCACCACCCAATGAGTAGCGTTGTTGTCTGACAGGCCTGGTTGCCTGGTTTGTTTCGACAGATATTTCGCTCATCGCTTCGTCAATGAACCAGTAGGCATCACAGCAGAAATCCCCCAGCACCGCAATTTTAACCGCACTTATGTCCTTCAGAATTGTTTGTAATTGTTCTTTTTTCATTCTTCAATAATTAATAAAACAGTTAATATTTAGTATGTTAATTTATTTGTGTCTTTGCGTTACTGATTTAGTTTAAATTTTAATAAAACATAGTTGAACCCACTTCGGGGTTCCAAATTGCATGAGTTCCTATACCTCCGGTTGCACCGGAGGTTATTCATATTCAAGTCCTTCGGACTTTGGTTCCTTTAAAACCCTGAAGGGGTTTAATTTGAATAACCGTGGGTGGTAACCCACGGGAAATGAAATAAATGTAACAGCAACACTGAAAGGGTTGAACATTTTTATATCATTACAATTAATTTTAAACAGTTTCTTGATCACAAAATAGAATCTTATTTACAATTTACTTGACAGCGGGGAACATGTAAATGGCTGCATCTCCGGCTTCTACCTCTGTCGCGCTGGTGTATTCGCTGTTGGGTATTAAAGTCCCGTCCTTGAGTACTTTCTTTACCGTTTCATCCGTGCTTATAATTAACTTCATCGGATTCTTATAATCCCTGTTGACTATTACCAGAAATGTGTTTTTACCGTTTCCAAGAACCGAAACAACGGCTCCTTCCCCTACTGTTTCAAGCAGTTTGATCGGTTCCGGCAGCTTCCCCAGCCTCTTTGTTCCATTCGGGATTATTGACCCGGTTTGCGCAACAGAGATTAACTTCGCACCCATAAATACGCCCGAAAGATTCTGAATTTCCCGGCTCACCTCCTGTAACCGATCGTACACGACGGTGCGTTTTCCTTGTGCATCAAGCGGAGACCCGAAACCCCTGAAGCTCCAATATTCAATTCCCTGGGCGCCATAGGCAAGATTCACATAAGTCTGCAATCTTAACCCGGCCAGTGTTGGAATATCGTGTAAAAATGTTTTTTCGGGTTTGTAGGTTTTATAAAGTTGATAGAAATCATTTAAAGTTGGTTGGCCGGAATCATCAGAGTAGGCAAGATAAGAAGTGGTGAGTGCAAATGCCCAAAAAGGTCTGCCCCCGGTCTTATACTTATTGCCAAAAAACTCCATGTTTTCGTACCATCTGGGATGCACTGTTCCATCAACCAGCGGATAAAAATCGAACGAAAGGTAAGGGGCGGGAAATAGGTTATCGAATGTATCAATGTACTCCTGATAATCCTTTGTCCCGAATTTGCCCTGGTTGGAATTAATATTTGGAAATAGGTTTACAAAACTGTAGTGCTTGTCATCAACTGCTTTCAAGCGTTTAGCCCAATCTGCCAATTCCTGAAATTGAGGACTGGCCGGCTCGTCGGCGAGATAATAACCTTCCAGGGCCGGATGTTTTTTGAAACGTTGGGCTGTTCTCTCCGGATCACTCCTGAGTTCAGGACACGAAATCATCAATTTTACCCCTGCCTTACCCGCTGCATCAAGGGCGGAAGCAATGGCATCGGCACTGGTGAAAAAGGCGATGTCGATATTCACTCCAACATCTTTCAGCTTCCTGTAGCTTTCAACGGATACTTCCGTTTGAGGAATACCACCCCACGACATTACCGGGATTACCCCTCCCGATTTTAATTTTTCCTGCGGCTTTGCTTGTCCAATGCTTATAATCGAAAGAATGGCAAGTATTATAATTTTTGGCATACCATTTTTATTTTTTAGTTGGAAATGAGGTAAACAGCAATATCTCCCGGCTCTATTTCAGTCGTATTCGCGTATATACTTGCCTTTACGATGGAGCCATCTTTCAGCACTCTTTTCAGCGACTCATCACCAAGTATTGTAATTGGCAAGCTTTTGTTCAGATCACGATTGACGACCACAAAAAACGAATTAGCCCCATTCTCCAAAATAGACACCAGCGCTCCGGATCCCTCTGTTTCAAAAACCTTTATTGCCCGGGGCAAAGTGCTTAACCGGGAGGTCCCCCTTGGGATTACTACCCCGGTATGACTTACAGAAACAACTTTTGATCCAACAAAAACCCCGGCAAGATCCTGAATCTCTTTGTTTACCGCTTTGATCCTGTCGTATACCACTGTTCGTTTACCATCCAGGGCTATTGGTGAGGTGCGGAGATCCGGCATCCAGTATGGCCAATACTCCAGTCCTTGCGCACCATAAGCCAGGTTGCTGTAAAGCTGAAGCCGCAGGGCAGGGATGGTGGGTATTGGATGCAGTTCATTGTATGAGCAGGCAAGGGCAAAGGCCCAGAATGGTTTATCCAGTTTTCTGGCTTCGGCCGAGAATATCTCCAGTCCCTCGTACCATCTCTCATGAATGCCATCAACCAAAACGGGATAAAAATCGAAGGAGAGCAGTTGTGAAGGAACCTCCCTGGCGAAGGTGCTTACATATTCGGCGTAAGTAGCGGTACCCAAAGCTTCGGTTTTGGTGGTGTGAATGCTTGCGATCAGATTCACAAAGCAAAAATGCTTGCTGTCGACCGTTTCTATCCTTTTGGCCCAGTCGCCCAACTCTGCAAAATCTTTGCGAACAGGCTCATCCAGCAAATAATATCCGGCCAGTGCCGGATGGTTCATAAACCGCCGGGCCGTCTTTTCAGGCTCTGTCTTCAATTCAGGGCAGGAGGTAACCATCCTGATTCCGACCTGCTGTGCCAGATCAAGCGCTTGTTGCATGGCTTCAGCATTCGGATAGTTGGACAGGTTGACATTAATTCCCATTTCCTTAAGTTCCCTGAACCGTTCAGCATTCATTTCTCCGGCAGGAATGCCCGCCCACGCCATGATTGGAAGCGGTTTATCCGATGTTATTTTTTCCTGGGCCATCACACCGGCCAAAATGATCATGGTAAAAAGTGACAGCAATGCAATTTTTCTCATTGGGGTTATCTTGTATTAGTGTAAAGTTGTTGACATGGATGGTGGTGCAGCTGCCTTTTCACTTCCCCAATTTTTATTCGGTTGGGCTCCCATCAGGAAGATTAAAGTTCCTCCGTTTTTAATTTCAGCATGGTCGAACCACACCTTGTTCAGCGGTTTGCCATTTAAAGTAGCAGATTGAATGTATTTGTTGTCCTTTGAGTTATTCCTGGTCTCGATAACGAACTCTTTTGCCTTATTGAAAGATTTATCCAGATGAAGGATTACTTTGCTGAATTCCGGACTTCCAATTACATAGACATTCTGTCCGGGTGCAACCGGGTAAAAGCCCATCGAGCTTAAAACGTACCACGCCGACATTTGCCCCATGTCCTCATTGCCGCATAATCCCGCAGGTCCTGAACTGTATAAACTGTCAACTACGGCTCTGACGATGTTTTGCGTTTTCCAAGGAGCGCCAGCGTAATTATACAGATAGGCCGTATGATGGCTTGGTTCATTCCCGTGTGCGTATTGGCCGATTAAACCTGTAATATCAGAAACCCCGCTGCGGATTTCAGAACTTATGGTAAAAAGTGAGTCCAGCCTTTCATTAAACCGTTTCCGTCCACCTTCCAGGTTAATCAAACCCTTCACATCATGGGGAACGAACCAGGTGTATTGCCAAGCATTCGCTTCGGTATAATGACGGTCCTTTCCATGTCCGACAAAAGTTGGGTCAAACGGCGAAAGCCATGAACCATCCTTGCTTTTTGGCCGGGCAAATCCGGTAGATATATCAATTATATTTTTGTAGTTCGCCGCCCTTTTCATAAACATTTCGTAGTCGTCAGTTTTACCGAGCGCTTTTGCCAACTGGGCATCACACCAGTCGTTGTATGCATACTCCAACGTTTTGGATACAGATTCTTTAACCTCTTCATAAGGAACATAACCTAACTTCTTATAGGATTCCAAACATGTGCGTCCTTCGGAACGGCAGTCGGCAGTCGGAGCTTCCATCGCATTTTTTCTGGCCGCTTCATAGGCTTTGGCCAGATCAAAATTCCGGATTCCTTTCTGCCAGGCATCCAGAATGGCAGCTACCGGATGATCGCCGATCATATCATTGGTATAACTGTTTCCAAACTGCTGGGGAGTTGGCATCCAGCCGCCCTGTTCGTACTGTGCAATCCAGGTATTTATTGCATCATTGTTTCTTTCAGGTTCTATCAGCGTCAGCAGGGGCATTTCAGCCCTGAAGGTATCCCAAAGCGAAAAATCGCTGCGATAGGTATAACCCTTTGCCGTGTGTACCTTATCGTCAAGCCCCATGTATTTGCCGTCAACGTCACCGAACGTAGCCGGAAACAACAGGGAATGGTAGAGCGCTGTATAGAAAGTAATTAGCTTATCTTTTTGATAGGTTTCATCGCCATTTTTATCCATCTGAACGTCGATTTTACTCAACGCCCTATTCCAATTTGTCCTGGCATTCTCCCTTGCCCTGGCGAAATCCCAGTCCGGTATTTCTTTGTCCAGGTTCAGACGGGCCTGGGCAATGCTGGTATAAGAGATCCCGACTTTTACTTCAATGGTTTCGTTTTCAGATGTAACATAGTTGACAAATGCTCCGATTTGTGAACCGGAATCATCCTTTGACCCTGATCTGATGTTTTTCCCATTCCAGGTTCCGGATGAATGAAACGGCTTGCTGAATTTCGCACAGAAATAGACATTCTGATTATCGACAAATCCGTTAGAAGCGCGATGTCCCTCAATTTCGGTATCATTCACAATTTTAATCTGAGCATCTGTGCATTTATCACCAATGCCATGCTCCATGTCTATCAGAATATGGGAAGCGTCGGATTTTGGGAAGGTATATCTGTGGTATCCGGCCCGTTCCGAAACTGTCAATTCGACTTTAATTGTGTAATCTTTGAGGGTAACGGCATAATATCCGGGTGATGCCTGCTCTTCCTGATGTGAAAACCTTGACCTGTATCCTTCACCAGGTTTGTCTTTTGCACCTGGCAGAATTTTCAATGATCCGTTAGTGGGCATTAGCATGATATCGCCCCAGTCGCCGGCGCCCATTCCACTCCTGTGCAGATGACTGAATCCCATAATCGAGTTGTCACTGTAATGGTATCCCGAACACCAGTCCCAGCCACTGATATCTGTGTCAGGACCCAGTTGGACCATTCCTCCTGGAAGCGCAGCCCCGGGAAAGGTGTGCCCATGATAATCCGTTCCAATGAAAGGATTCACCAGATCAACATGGTTTTTTTGAGCAAATGAGGTGATGATCAGGCCAGTTAGGCCAGTTACCATGATCAATCTTAATGGTATGTATCTGAGTTTATTCATCTTTTATTTTAATTCAGTCTTTACTTTTTTCTGTTGAAAACATATAAATTGCTGCATCACCCGGATCCAGTTCGATTGAACTTTCGTAAGCGCTGGCTGGCACAATTGTCCCGTCTTTCAATACTTTTTTTAGCGTTTCGTCACCCGCAACAGTAAGATTTATTGAGGCAAGGTGGTTCTTATTGACAATTACTACGAAGGTGTTCGCCCCATTTTCAAGTACCGAAACCAAAGCCGGTGCCCCGTTGGTTTCGATCACGCTGATTGCTTTTGGCAGATGAACCAGGCGACTGGTCCCCTGCGGAATCATTCCTTTACCGGTATGTTTTACGCTGACAACCTTTGCACCCATGAATACCCCTGAAAGGTCTTTGATTTCCTGGCTCATCTGTTTCACACGGTCGTAAACAATACTTCTCTTGCCTGCAGAGCTGATCGGGGCCCCCCTTTGATCCTCTCCTGATGGCCCGGATGAGGTTGCCGACCAGTAGGTGAAATATTGTATACCCTGTGCCCCGTAAGCCAGGTCACTATATACCTGAAGCCGCATGGCAGCAAGCGATTGAGGAGTGAGGTGATCTTCATCATAATTGGTCGTCAAAGCAAAGGCCCAAAATGGTTTATTTGACTTTGCAGCCTCTTCTGAGATCTGCTCCAGATTCTGGTACCACGTTTTTGAAAGCCGTTCTTTTAATACCGGATAGTAGTCGAACGACATAAATTGTATCGGTAATTGTTTGTTGTATTGCTGGATATACTCCAGATAGCTTTTGGTTCCCAACTGGATAGAATCGGCGTGATTTGGGAACAGGTTTACATAGCAAAAATGCTTCTTATCAACAGATTGAATTTTTTGTGCCCAGGCAGCCAGTTCCGGATAGAGTCGAATATTTGGTTCGTCCATCAGATGGTAACCGGCCACAGCCGGATGGTTCATAAAACGTCTGACAATTCTCTCCGGCTCAGTTTTTAGCTCAGGACAATAAACTACGATCTTGATTCCCACTTTCGCCGCAGCATCCAAAGCTTTTTGCAGATCATCTGCATTTGGGAAAAAACTGAGAGAATGGGTTATCCCTGCATCTTTCAGCTCCTGGTAACGGGCAACAGAGGTTTCATCTGCTGGAATACTGTACCAGGCCAGGATGGGTAACTCTCCATTCGATTTCAGCTTTTCCTGAGAATTCGCATATCCTGAAAAAAGGAATATTGCAAGAAGAAGTGTATAATATTTTTTCATCAGTGTTAATATCAATAGTTTAATATTCAATGTCGTACAGTTAATTAAAAGACATAGGTTTAAGGTTGTAAATTGTTATTGCATTTTCCCGAAGGATTTTTTTTGCCACATCCATTGCCTCCGATTCGGTCAGATAAGCCTCTCTGACCATCTGGATTAAGGTCGAAGCTACGGTTTCCCGCGCCAATACAGATGCTCCGTAAGCGCCCTCCACGGTCTGGCTATCGCCTCCGTATGCCATGATTTTATTGTTGGGCACGGTTTCGATAAACTCCTGCAGGTACCGACGGGTATAAGCTGGCGAAATCAGTGCCGACCAGGCCATGTCGATGAATACATTCTGGAAATTTTTGGCAAGGGTGGCCATCTCGCCACCATAAGGATAACCGGCATGAAGCAAACAAAATTTCACTCCCGGAAATTTGAAGAATGCCTTGGCTAGTCCTGTGGGATTGGCGTTCGTGATTTCGTTACCGCTTCCGGTCTGAAGTCCTGTATGAATCTGGACCGGGAGTTTGTACCTTTCGCAGAGGCTCAAAAGTTTGAAGAAGATGAAATCCTGCAAAGGTTTGGCCTCTTCAAAGGGGTAAATGTGATCGGGATTTGATTTCATCTTCTCAAAAACAGCGGTGGCGTTTTCACGCGATACCTCATCAAATTTCAGGGAGCGGTAGTAGGCAACCCCAAACTTGGCTCCTTGAATGCCTTTTTTGATATCCTGGGCAAATACAGTGTCAATCAATGATTCAAGTTGCGGGAGCGTTGTAAATTCAATGCCATAATTGCTCAACCTTGTCCGCATCTTATTGTATCCGAAAAAGCTGCAGTATTTGTCGTAGACGAAGAATCTTCTGAAGTTGCAATTCCCTTCGTTCACCACATCTCTCGGATTGGTGGTGTTGTATTCCATGATCAGGCAAGCATCAATTTTGGACTTCTCCTTCAGGATGGTTTCATAATAACCTTTTTTATGGGTCTCCCGGATACGTTTGGATAGCTCGCCGTAGGTCTGATCGTTCAGATCATCAATCCCAAAGAGATCTTTGGCAGCAATCAGGACAGATCTGCCATATGCTGTGGTACGCATGTTTGCCCAGCCATCTTTGGCCGCCAACCATTTTTCTTCAATACTTTTATCCTTGCCTTTCAGTATATTGTATATTTTGTCTGAAGGAGATCCGGATGAAATAAGATCCGACTGCTGGTAATTGGTAAATAGCGTGCTAAAGTCTGCCGGACCGGCAAGGGCCTCAGCTTCACTCATCAGATGTTCGTGCGTATCAATCAGTCTGATGGCATTCACGGCGTTTTGAATTCTCTTTTCGAAACCGGGTTTTGGCACTACACCGATAGACGATTGTGCACTTAAACCCTGTCCCATCGAAAAAATCAGGACCGAGAAAATGGTATATCGTGTTAATTGATTCATCAGGATAGTTTAATAGTTGAAAATGAATGAAAAGTAAATGGTTCACGCAAATGGCGCAAAGGTTTCGCAAAGTGCGCTAAGAAAAATCTTGTCATTCAGCACTTTGCGATCTCTGCGTCTTTCTTTGCGTCCTTTGCGTGAACCTTTAAGATCAGCTCTTCCGCACGAAAAAGGAGACCCAAAGAATGTAAAGCATGCAGCATCCGATAACGGCCAGACTTATCAGTGGACCGAACGCGGTACTTACATAACCCATTACCAATGGGATAAAGGCTCCACCCGAAACAGCCATGATCAGTAACCCGGAGATTTCGTTGGCACGGGTAGGCATTTGGGCCAGCGCGAGGGAAAAGATAATTGGAAACATGTTTCCGATGCCAAGTCCGATGACAACGATCGAAACATAAGCGAACATGTTTACCGGCGCCAAAAAGACTCCGAGAATACCTGCCAGGGCCACCAGTGTTGTAAGCAGCAGAAAGAGCTGAGGTTTTATCCAGTTCAGAATGATCGCACCCAGAAAACGGGAGACGGTTTCGCCGAAGAAAAACATGCTGATTCCAAGAGCAGCTGCCTCCATGGTCAATCCGTATTTCGAAATCAAAATATTGGCAATGTTGGTGTTGATGGCCACTTCTGTTCCCACAATCAGGAAGATGGAGAGCGCCATAAATGCCACAAACCTGTTTTTAAGCAGTCCGAAGCATGAGGCAAAGGAGGCCGGTTTGCGGTCTGGTTTCGACTCCACAATCGGGGTCATGGAAAGCCACAGGGCTGCAAGAAGGGAGGTGATGCCATAAACGGCAAATACCAATCTCCAGTCGCCCATATATTTGGCCATGAAAGTGGCAATAATCGGACCGGAAAAAGAGATGATGGCCTTCACAAATTGGGAAGTACTCAAATAGCTGGCAAGTTTTTTTTCGGGCGAAACATCCTGCAGCAGTGGGTTTGCAGAAACCTGAATCACCGTATTACCGATTCCAAGGAGAATAAATGAGGCCAGCATCATTCCAAAGGAGTAGTGCAAGAAGGGCAGTCCAAGTCCGAAGGCCTGAATGACCATCCCGATGTTCAGCATGTTGCGTTTGCCGTATTTGTCCTGCAACACACCAACCGGTACAGACAGTACGAAGAACCAAAGCAGTACCATCATTGGCAGAAACTGTGCGACGAAGTCGGTCAGTCCAAAGTCTTGTTTGACATACCCGGTCGCCACACCGATGATGTCCACAAATCCCATCACCACGAATGAGAGGAATACGGGAAGCAATTTTTGAAGTCCGATGTTTTTTGATGTCATGGGGAATAGTTTATTTGGTTTAAATGTTAATTACAGATTACAAATTACAAATTACAAATTACAAATTACAAATTGATAGTGGTAGTCAAAGCCCCATTTTTAATTTGTAATTTTTAATTTGTAATTATTCCAATGTCTTGCCGAAAAAGTGATTTTCCACCGCCAAACACAGCAGATGATACACCGGCAAATGCAGCTCTTGCACAAAATAAGTGCGCCTTCCGGGTACGTTGATCAGGATGTCGCATAATGCTTTCATCTTTCCACCGGTTTCGCCGGTCAGACCAATCACTTTCAGGTTCATAGCACTGGCTACCATGCAGGCGTCCAGCACATTCCGTGAATTTCCGGAACTGCTGATAGCAATGAGGATATCGTTTGGCCGGCCGTAGCCAATCACCTGCTGTGCAAAAATCACCTCTCCGTCAATGTCGTTGGCAACCGCAGTGATCAGCGCTGTATGGGCCGTCAGGGAGATGGCAGGCAACCCTTGTTGCAAGTGACTTGCCAGGTAGCTTCCCCTTTCGGGATCGATAGCGGCCAGTTTTTCCTGTAATTCGGAAGAGATAAGCCTTTTCAATTCGAAGCTTTTCATCAGTTCCCCAACAATGTGATCGGAATCCGAACAGCTTCCCCCATTGCCGCAAACCAGAATTTTCCCTCCATTTTCATAACAGGCGATCATTTGGTTGCACGCCTCTTCGATAGCAGGCTTCACGGTAGTTAAAGATGGATATCTTTCGCAAAGCTGATCAACTAAAAACAACGTAGATTGTGTTGTCATCTTATATTTTAATTAGTTGGCATTCTATGTCTTGTAATTTTTAATCTGTAATTTTTAATTTGTAATTGCTTTAGCCCTGAACCTTCCTGGTAAGTTTTAGAATT
>CAYHQN010000103.1:0-15838 GCA_964358545.1 uncultured Tangfeifania sp.
TTTGTAAAACTCCAGTATTCGTTTCTTTACCGAATAAGTTAGTTTGGCATGCAGGACCTGAGCGGTTGTATTGGCAAGTCTGTTTTTGGTCGTATACATTTCAATGGCATTGATCATTCCCTGATCAAATTTTTTCTGAGCTGCCTGAAATGCAAGCTTATCGGCTTCCATATGTTTTTCGGACTGTTGAAGCTCTTTTCCCGATGCAGTTAGTCCATTGTAATTTCCCTCCATTTCGTACAGAAGCGTTTGCCTGGCTATGGTAAGTCTTGTTTGGGCTTGTTCAGCTGCAATTTTGGCGCTTTGTACATCAAACCTGACTGAATTTTTATTGAACAACGGAATGGTGAGGGTCGCACCCAGAAACTGTCGTTGGTTGTTGTTAATCTGGTCCCCGAATGCTATAATCTTGTCATTTGCATCTTTGTTGGTTTCATAGTAACCGGTGTTATAACTGGCCTGTAGCCTGATGGAGGGAGAATATCCGGCCCTGCTGATGCTCACATTTTTCTGACTGGCCCGCCATTCACCCTCGAAAGAACGGATGTACGGTGAGCGGAAGGTATGCTGCTCAAAAAGTTCCTGAATATTGGCGCCTATCCCGGTAAAAACAGCTTCCGTTTCTGGAAGAACGAGCACGACCTGCCTTTCGGGAGGAAGGTTCATTGCCTTCTTCAGACTGATCCATGAGGTTGCGATATTATTGGCGGTCTGAATACAGAAAAGCTCTTCTTTTTCGTAGTTGGCTTTCACCTCCAGAAAATCGGCGGGGGACTTCAGTCCGGTTGAGACTAAAATATCTATCTTCTTTACGTTCAGCTCAGAGAGGGCTTTTTGCTCATTGGCAATCTTCAGCAGTTCTTCGAAATAAATGACATTGAAAAAGGCGTTCATTACCGCGAAAGCCAAATCATCTGCAGCATTGAGCCTTGTGTTTTCAGTTGCCTCTTTTTTGAATTCACGGTACCTGATCTGGTTTTGGTACATAAAGCCACGGAACAGATCGACCGATGCACCCAAATAGTAGGAGTTATTAAAAAAGGAGGTATTGACTATCCCGTTGGTATTCGGATCCACGGATCTGCCGTAATTCTTTCCGGCATCCGATCCTGCTCCAATTCCGGGCAACCTGTTCCATTTCGATTGACGGTAACTCACTTCAGCCAATTGCTTGTCCATATCTGCGTTCAGCAACTGAAGGTTGTTTTTCAGCGCATAGTTGATACAATCGTTCAATGTCCACTTTTCCTGAGCTGTCAACTGGAAACTGTCCATGATCAGGATGAGGAGAAATAGTATTAGAAACTTCATTTTTTTATCCATTTATGAAAACAGATATGCCAAAACAGTGCCAAAAATATAAGTGCGCTGATAATCAGTATTATTAACTTTGCAGTAATTACCTGCGGGTAAAAATAATTGACATTAATTTGTCAAGAAATTTTACACTCTCTTGATATTGGTTTTCACATCTTGTAACTTTGATAAAAAAAATGGCAAAAGGAAATATTCTGATTGTCGACGACAGTAAAAGCATATTGAGTGCATTGGAGATATTGCTCTCACCCCATTTTCAGACCATCACAACACTGTCAGATCCAAACCAAATTCCGACAGAACTTCGGAGAAGAGAGTACAACCTGGTCATTCTCGATATGAATTTTAATGCAGGGATCAATACCGGCAACGAAGGCATTTATTGGTTGGGCCGAATCAAGGAGACCAATCCTGAGATTTCGGTGGTAATGATTACAGCATATGGCGATGTTGAATTGACCGTTAAGGCACTCAAGCTGGGTGCAACCGATTTTTTCCTGAAACCCTGGGACAACAACAAGTTACTTGCGACCCTTCAATCGGCCATTCAGTTGAACTGGTCAAAGAGAGAGGTGAACCAGCTCAGGGAGAAAGAAAAGGGGTTGAAGAGTGAAATCAACCGCGAGCAAAAATTCATTGTTGGTTCGTCGCCACAGTTGGTGCAAGTATTGAATCTTGTGCGCAAAGTGGCCAAAACCGATGCCAATATTTTGATAACCGGCGAAAACGGTACAGGAAAAGAGCTGATCGCACAGGAAATTCACAGAATATCAGAACGCTCTCAAGAGGTAATGGTGAATGTCGACATGGGAGCTATCACTGAAACACTGTTCGAGAGTGAGCTTTTTGGGCACGTGAAGGGTGCATTCACAGATGCCCGGGAGAACCGTCCCGGCAAATTCGAAGTTGCCGACAAAGGCACCCTCTTCCTGGATGAGATTGGGAATCTCTCGTTTCACCTGCAGGCAAAACTGCTTGCAGCCATCCAGAACCGTCAGATTTCGCGGATTGGTTCCAATCAGATGGTTCCCGTAGATATCCGGCTGATCTGCGCAACCAACAAGAATCTGGAGAGTATGGTGCACGAAGGGCTCTTCCGTGAAGACCTGCTTTACAGGATCAATACAATACAAATTGAAGTTCCGCCACTCCGCGAACGTGGGAATGATGTACTGGTGCTGGCCGATTTTTTTCTTAAAAAATACTGTGCCAAATACAACAAGCCAGGGTTAAGGATCAACCAGCAAGCACAGGATAAATTGCAAAAATATCCGTGGCCCGGAAACATTCGTGAGTTGCAGCATACCGTCGAGAAAGCAGTAATCCTTAGTGAAGGCAATGTGCTGAAACCAGAAGATTTTTTTATACGACCACTGGTTTCCGCAAAACAAGGCAAAATGGACCTCACCCTCAGCGACATGGAGACAAGGATGATCAACCATGCCATCGAAAAACACAACGGAAATCTCAGCGCGGCAGCCGACCAGTTGGGTATCTCCAGGCAAACACTCTATAACAAAATCAAAAAATCCGGGGAATGATTAGTCGAAATCTCTATTTTCAACTGGTTTTCAGGGTTGTGCTGATTGTAATAATTGCTTTGGCAGCAGGCTTCTGTGGTGCGACAAAAGGCTCATCCACCTTGGTTGTTCTCCTTCTTGTTATTGAAACTTTGGTCGTCATGAACCTGATCAGATATTTGAATACTACCAATAGAAAGTTGAGTTTCTTTCTTGAATCAATTGAAAATGAAGATTCTTCTCTTCTTTTTGACACCAATGAGTCCAACAAGCCCATACGTGAATTGTACCAAAGCCTTAACAAAGTCAACAGGCAAATTCAACAGGTAAAAATAGAAAACCATCAACAGGAACAGTATTTTCAAACCCTGCTCGAACAGGTTGCCACCGGTATCATCACTTATGATCACAACGGTTTTGTGCTTCACGCCAATCATGCGACAAAGAAAATGTTGGGTTTGAATGTCCTCACCCATATCAATCAGCTGGAACGGGTCAACAGCAACCTGTTTCAGGCCGTCAGGAGCATCAAACCCTTTGAGCATAAACTAATCTCGTTTACCAACGAAAGAGGGACCATTCAGCTTTCACTCAAGGCCGCTTCGTTTAAAGCAAAAGAGAGTGAGTTGATACTCTTGTCGTTGCAGGATATTCGAAATGAGCTGGACGAAAAGGAGCTGGATTCGTGGATGAAACTGATCAGGGTTTTGATGCACGAGATCATGAATTCTATTGCCCCCATCACCTCGCTTTCTGAAAGTTTGGGCAATTTTTATACAGTCGACGGGCGACTGGTTCTCCCGGATGAGATAAATGAGACGACCATCCAAACAACTGTCAGGGGGCTAAATGTGATCAAAGAACAGGGAAATGGTTTGATGCAGTTTGTTGATTCTTACCGAAAACTTTCCGGCCTGCCTAAACCCGTTAAAAAAGTCTTTAGGATGGAAGAGCTGTTCAACCGGATCAAAATCTTGTATGAATCGCTCGAACACAGCAACAGAATTCAACTCTCTGTGAAACTGAAGAGTCCGGAAATGGAACTTTTGGCTGATGAAAACCTGATTTCACAGGTATTGGTAAATCTCATAAAAAATGCCATTCAGGCCAATGAGAAAAACCCCAAAGGCATGATCCAACTTGCTGCCGGATTGAATTCAGACCATCTTCCCGAAATAAGGTTGACGGACAACGGCCCCGGGATACCTGCAGAAATACTCGATCAGATTTTTGTGCCTTTTTTTACTACCCGTGAAAATGGATCAGGAATAGGGCTCAGTCTCTCGCGGCAAATCATGCAACTTCACGGTGGAAGCCTTCAGGTACATTCAGTTACCGGCAAAGAGACTGTTTTTAGTTTGATCTTCGCTACCTGATTTTGATTTGAGAAGTTCAGGGAACCTATTTTTCATGAAGAAATCCGCCAATTTTGTCAACCCATAATAAACAGGGCCCATGGCAAAATAGACCATCTTCATCCAGGTTGGCGCATGGAGACAATTGCAAAATGGCAACCCGATATAACTGCCCGTCATCGTATTCCGAATTTCCAGAATGTGATAGGCAACAGTTTCAAAAAGAATCAATAAGAACCAGAAAGAGGGAACAAAAATTAAAAAATTTAGGATTTTTCTCTTGAATTTCAAATGGTTGCAAACTTCCCCCAAACCCAGCAGTGTTAAGGTCCATGCCATTAGTGGCAAGGTATTCATTCCAAATATTTTGATGTAGTCATATTTATAACCATAATACTCCTTGGCAAACTGGACCCAGATAACAGCCATCAGGGTAGCCAAAAGCAAGTGAGCAAGAGCCTTAATCCTGCGCATCAGAAGAAAATAAATGAAAATGAAAGGCCAGGAGATCAGCAATACCAAATCCGCATGGGATTTGAAGATGGAAAACAGCAGAATAATAAAAAATGCAAAAGAGAGGTCTGACAAAAGAATTCGATGTTTCGAATTGGAAGTATATTCGGCTGACATTACATTCAAGTTTAGTAAAGCTGGATAATTTCGCTTCCAAATATAGGGTAAAATTGCTTATTTTGGCTGAAAATCAATTCTGTATTTAAAAAGATAACAAAAGGAAGCAATTTTATCATAAAGAACAATTATACCCTCAATATTTGGCACTTATGAAGACAAAAGTAGGATTAATGGGTATCGGGCTCGATACCTACTGGGCGCAGTTCGACGGGCTACTGGATCACCTGACGGGATACCAAAATGAGATCAGCCATAAAATTTCAGGCTTCGGGGCAGAGGTGATCGATGCCGGAATGGTCGATAATCCAATCCGGGCACGTGAAGCCGCATCTTTCCTGGCAAGCCAGGAGATAGAATTGCTCTTTCTCTACATCTCAACTTACGCCCTCTCCTCGACAGTGCTGCCGGTAGCGCAGAAAGTAAAGGTACCTGTGATCCTGCTCAATCTGCAGCCTGTTGCCACCCTCGATTATGCAGCCTTCAACAAATTAAACGACAGGGGTAAAATGACCGGCTTGTGGCTGGAACACTGTCAGGCATGTTCTGTTCCCGAAATAGCAGGTGTCTTCAACCGTTCCGGAATCAAATACGATATCGTAACCGGATACCTCCAGGATCAAAATTCATGGAAAGAGATAGAAGAATGGGTCCGGGCGGCTATTGTGGCTGCCCATCTCCGCACCAATAGACTCGGAATTTTGGGTCATTACTATGGTGGAATGCTCGATGTCTATACCGACCTAACCCAACAGTCTGCTGTTTTCGGTACACACATCGAAATGGTCGAGATGTGCGAATTAAAAAGGTGGCGGGATGGGGTCACTCCGGAAGAAATCGCTGCCAAGATTCAGGAATTTCATTCAGCATTTAATGTGACCGCCGAATGTGCAGCAGACGAAATCGACCGTGCAGCCCGTACTTCGGTTGCTCTCGATAAGCTGGTCGAAACGCATGGATTGGGCTCGATGGCCTACTATTATGAAGGGGAATCTGGCAATGATTACGAAAATATTGTGACCTCCATCATTGCCGGAAATACGTTGCTGACCGGGAAAAATATCCCGGTTGCCGGAGAGTGTGAAGTGAAAAATGCGCAGGCCATGAAGATCATGGCAGAGTTTGGCGCCGGCGGCTCCTTCTCTGAATTTTACCTGATGGACTTTAACGATGATGTGGTGATGCTGGGACACGACGGACCCGCCCATTTCGCTATCGCGGAAGGTCGGGTCAGGTTGGTTCCGCTTCCGGTCTACCATGGCAAACCCGGCAAAGGGCTCTCCATCCAGATGAGTGTCAAACAGGGGCCAGTTACCCTGCTATCGGTCGTGGAAGGTAAGAATGGGATCTTCTTTCTTGTTGCAGAAGGGGAATCAGTGGCCGGACCAGTTCTCGAAATCGGCAACACCAACAGCCGTTATCGTTTCGCCCCGGGGGCCAAAGCCTTTATGAACCAATGGTCCAAGCAGGGCCCCGCCCACCATTGTGCCATCGGCGTGGGGCACCTGGCCTCCTCCATCGAAAAACTGGGGATGTTGCTGGGAGTTGAGACAGTGAAGATTTGTTGACTTGGAGCAGAGAGCAGAGGGCATGGGGCAGAGGGCATGGAGCATGGAGAACGGAAACCGTAGAGACGCAATGCTTGCGTCTGGAATGTCGGGCATGTAAAGGGCAGAGGGCATGGGGCATGGAGAACAGAAACGGGGAAACGATGAAGCGGTGATTGATTGGTTTTGATAGGGAAGATAGGAGGACTAGGATGATGGAATCATGCCCTACCGCGTAGCGGTTAAAGTATTGTAGCCCGGGTGAAGAATGCCACGCCAGGAACCGTCCGCGGTAGTATTTTGAAAATAGCTGACATCATCGTTTCGGACGGAAGAAGGTCAGGGAATCTTGGAAGAAGCGCGAGCTTAGTAACGGTTCCGGGGAGCTTAGTAGCAATAATGGGAAGCTTGGTAACGATTCCGGGGAACTTAGTAGCAATTCCGTGGAGTTTAATAGCAGCTCCGGAGCGCAAAGTGACTGATTGAAAATCCTTGTTTGACGGTCCGGAGCGCTAATTAACCGTTAGGGCTAATGGCGAAAAGGAACTCCTATGATTCAAAGTTTTGGAACATGATTCATATGATTGAAAAAATGGTATATTTGAATTATGAGAACATTACAAGACATCCAGTTAACTTTGGGAACTCATAAAGTAAGATTATTTCATGATTATCCCCTTAAATCGATGGCAATTTTTGGATCATATTCAAGAAGAGAAAATAAAGATGCCAGTGATTTGGATATTCTAGTTGAGTTCTCGGATAAGATAGGCATAAGATTCATAGATTTAGCTGAGGAGTTGGAAAGCATTGTTGGATTCAAAGTGGATTTAGTTTCAAAAAATGGAATTAAAGAGAAATATTTAGAATCAATCGATTCAGATTTAATATATGTCTAAGCGTGATACACTGTTGTTGTTAGATGATATGTTGCAATCCGCACAGAAGATTAAGCAATACACGAAAGGATTTGATTATAAGGAATTTCTAATGGATAACAAGACCATTGATGCTGTTGTTAGGAATTTTGAAATAATTGGAGAAGCCGCAAATAGAATAGACCCCGATTTTAGAGATCAAAATCCTGAAATTGAATGGACAAGAATACGAGGTTTTCGCAATCGTATTGTACATGATTATTTTGGGATTGATTATGAGATTATTTGGAATATAATCGAAACCTATTTAGATGAATTGACAGATAGGTTGGAAACGATCATTAAAGATTTTAAAGCCACATAGCCCTAACAAACGGCAAATGCCATGCTGGGTCAGTAGACCAAACACGTTTCACCTGCCGGAAACACAAACCAAACTAAAACAAACAAAACCCATAACCCGCCCGGCACTTGGCGTCAACCTATATAGGGCACGGATTACAAATCCGCGCAAGTGGGATTATTCCCGGGAGGTTTAGCTTTCAATAATGTGAAAATTGGAAAATATGAAAATGTGAAAATGATCGCTTCGTACAAATGCTGTGTTAATTTTCACATTTTCATATTTTCCAATTTTCACATTATCAGATTCTGTTCCTTCGTCGACAGCAATCCACAAGCCGCATAGATATCTTGCCCCCGCGATGCGCGGATGGTGGTGAAAATACCTTTGTCGTTGAGCTGGTTCTTGAAGTGGGTGATGGTCTCCTCATCAGGACTTACCAGCGGCGTTCCCGGAACCGGATGGAATCGGATCAGGTTGATCCTGCATTTGATGCCATTGAGCAAACGGGCCAGCTCTTTGACATGTATCGGTGTGTCGTTCAGTCCTTTGAAGAGGATGTATTCGAAGGAAACGCGTCGCTGTCCGCTGAAATCCCATTTCCTGATCTCGTCGACCACCTCGGCAATCGGATAGGCGATCTGGACCGGCATCAGGCTCTTGCGTTGTTCATCAAAGGGGGTGTGCAGGCTGATCGCCAGGTGCGCTTCGCTCTCATTCAGGAACCTCACCATCGACGGAACAATCCCGATGGAGGAGACGGTGATGCGCCTCGGACTCATCGCGTAACCCCAGTCAGAAGTGAGGATTTCGATGCTTTTCAGTACCTCGTCAAGGTTATCGAAGGGTTCGCCCATCCCCATGTAAACGATGTTGGAAACGGCTTCTGCTTCGTCGATGCTTCGAATTTGGTTCACGATCTCGCCGGCCGACAATTGTCCCTGGAAGCCCTGTTTAGCGGTCATGCAGAAAAGGCACCCCATCTTGCAGCCCACCTGCGAGGAGACGCACACCGTGACGCGATCGTCGTCCGGAATCATGGCGGTCTCGATAAACTGGCGCTTTCCGGTTACGAAGAGGTATTTTTTGGTCCCATCAGCGCTCACCTGTACTTTTACCGTTGGATTGGTGCCGAAATCATATTTTTCGGCGAGCAGTTCCCTGGTTTTCCTGGATAGGTTGCTCATCTCCTCCAATGAGTTGATCTGTTTTTTGTAGAGCCAGTCGGCGATTTGCCCCGCCGTAAATTTTGGCAGCCCTAAATCGACCGTGATCTGGATCAACTCCTTCAATGTTTTACCGAAAAGTGGTTCTTTGCTGGTTTCCATCGTCTTAGAAAAATATCTCGGCATAAATCTGACTGTAGGGAACCCCCTTTTGGATCAACATGTCCCGAACCTCCACCACCATCAGCGCCTGTCCGCAAAGATAGTACTTATCCGCTTTGGGAAGCCCAGGCAAACCCTGCAGATAATCCTTTATCCTACCGGGAAAGTGAACTCCGTTTTTATCCCGGCTGCAACAGCAGATGTAGTTGCTGCCCAACACTTTTTGCAGGTAATCTTCGAAGTAAAATTGGTTGGCATAACTCACCCCATGCAACAGCTTTTTGTTTTGGAACCTGCCCGAACGTATCATGCTGTAAAAAGGGGCAATACCGGTCCCGGTCGCGATCCACCAGGCCGGCGACTCATCGCAGGAGAAGCTGCCATAGGGCTCCGAGACATAGATGGGCTCACCCGGTTTCATTTGGGAAAGATGCGGTGTAAGCACTCCTCCCGGTTTGACATTGAACAGAACGGATATGTTCCCCTCCCGGTTACCGCTGCAAATGCTGTAGATCCGCGGTGCATCCTGCAGGTTGGCGGTTATTTTTACCACCTGGCCAGGGTCGAAATCACCCTCTCTTTTCCAGGAAATAACGAATACGCTGGGCGAGATCTCGACATTCCCGGTGATTAGAACCGGCTTCAGGGGGTGTTTATTTTGAATGGATGACTGCATTTAAATAATAAAAAAATTCTTACACAGAGAATAAATAACTAATAATACACAAAGGTTTTTCATTATAAACGTAAGCTAGGGAGCAAAAGTTTTAGAAAGTGCAATATTTCTATCCCATTGAATGACAAATTTTTATCCATGAATTGATCGGTCCTGGATGCTATTCTTCCGATTTTTGGGTAACTTCGCGCTGGTTTTAAAGTATAAACAGCGTCATTGGGGAGTCATGATCAATAAGATAGCGGCAGGATTAAGGTGGATATTGGTACAGATCGTTCTGTTCCCGGTTTACTTTTACCGTGCTGCCATCTCCCCGCTCACGCCCGCCTCTTGCCGTCATATACCGACCTGTTCGCAGTATGCCGTCGATGCTGTTAAAATCCATGGCCCCTTCAAGGGTTTCTTCATGGCCACCAACCGGATTTTGCATTGCCATCCATGGGGAACTTCGGGATATGATCCGGTACCACCAAGGAAATCGAAGGGGAGAGGGGGCGACTAGGAGGACTGGGATGACTAGGATGACGGGGATGACGGGGATGACGGAAAGGCTGGGTGACTAAGGGACTAAGGGACTAGGAGACTGGAAGATGAGAAAATAAGCAAAGTGACTTAGAGTGCCCTTACTGAGATCTGGAAATATAGAAATATAGTAACAGCAAACCATAAAAACGATAATAATCGTATTCGGATAAATTTATTTTCTTGCAATCAGGAAAATATAAATCTTATTTTTATAATTAATCTTAGTAGAAAGGCGAATGTAAGGAGATCAGTATCTTATTATCTTATTTATGTTCATTTCGTAATAAGATAATAAGATTAGGCTTCAGTTCAATTCATAGTTCTACTAAGATAATAAATTGAGAATAAGGTTTATATTATCAAAATTCCATGCATTTGTCGAGGCCTGATTGTCCCGTTAGTCCCTATTGTCCTGATGGTCAAAAGCAAAATAAAATTTTAAAATGAGAAAAACAACATTATTTATTTTAACCATAATCACCCTGGCCTCCTGCCAGACAACTCCCAAAAAACCATCGGGGAAGATTGTCTTTGCCAGCATCCTGCCGCTTCAGTATTTTACCGATCAGATCACCGGTAATCTCTATACCTCCGTAGTCATGGTCCCTCCTGGCGTGGGTCCCGAAACCTACAATCCTACTCCACGGCAGATGAGCGAAATGTCCAAAGCAGGCGCCTTTTTTGCCAACGGGTTCCTCGGTTTCGAAGATGCTTTCCTCGAGAATTTTAAATCCATCAATCCCGGCCTCGCCTTTATCAATACCTCTGCGGGAGTGGAACTGATTCATGCCGCCGGTTATGACCATGGCGATCACCAGCACGAAAAGGGCGTAGATCCCCATACCTGGTCATCCCCGGATGGGGCCAGGGTCATTGCCAAAAACATCTTCGACGGAATGGTGAAAATTGACCCCGCCAACAAGGTAAAATTTCAGGAAAACCTCGACCGGTTGCTAACAAAAATCGACAGTGTCGACAAGGTCGTAAAGGCGATTCTGACTGACATTCCCTCCCGGAAATTCATGGTCTTTCACCCGGCGCTGGGCTATTTTGCCAGGCAGTATGGTCTCGAACAGCTCTCCATCGAATTTGAGGGGAAAATACCCACCCCAAAGCACATTCAAGGTATTGTAGAAGAGGCCAAAGCTCAGAATATCAAATACATCATGATTCAGATAGAATTTGATGTGGAGAATGCGGAGATCATCGCCAACGAAACCGGCAGTAAGGTGATCCAGATCGATCCGCTGGCTTACGACTGGCCCGGGGAGATGATATCACTGGCCCGCAAAATGGCAGCAGCAAAATAGCGGTCCATCCACCAAAATAGTTGTAAATTTGCGTTTGTTACGATGTTTGAAAATCTCACCTACATGGTTCCTTTGATCGATATCCGCCACCTCACGGTAGGGTATGAGGAGAACATTATCCTTTCGGATGTCTCCCTGACCATCCTCGACAAGGATTTTATCGGTGTGATCGGTACCAATGGGGGTGGCAAAACCACGCTTTTGAAGGCCATCCTCGGACTCTTGCAGCCTTTCAGGGGAGAGGTGGTCTTTCATGATTGCATGACCGAAGGGAACCACCACCGCATCGGCTACCTGCCGCAAATCAACAACATCGACCGCAAATTTCCGATCTCTGTCTCCGAGGTAGTGAAATCCGGACTAATGTCCAAAAAAAGGATCATCAAAAAGTACGCGCAAAAGGACCTGGAATATGCCGGCGAATTGATGAACGAAATGGGCATCTACGAGATCCGCAACAAGGCGATCGGCGAACTCTCAGGCGGTCAGATCCAGCGTACCCTGCTTTGCCGGGCCCTGGTGAATCAGCCCAAGCTTCTTGTCCTGGATGAGCCCAACACCTATGTCGACAACCGTTTTGAGAGAGAGCTCTACGAAAAGCTGCGCAGGTTCAACGAGAACATCGCCATCCTGCTGGTCTCCCACGACATCGGGACCATCTCCACCTATGTGAAATCGATCGCCTGTGTGAACCACTCGCTGCATTACCATCCCGGGAACAAAATTACACCCGAACTGATGGAGGCCTACGAATGCCCGATACAGATCATCACACACGGAAAAATTCCCCATACCGTCCTACACCAACACGAATCATGATGGAAAACCTGATGTCACTCCTGGCGATGAATTTCTTCAGCAACGCGTTGCTTGCCTCACTTTTGGCCAGCATTACCTGCGGCATCATCGGGACATACATCGTGTCGCGCCGGATCGTCTTCATCAGCGGCGGTATTACCCACGCCTCCTTCGGGGGAATCGGCATGGGCTATTACATGGGATTTGATCCGATTTTGGGAGCCGTTTTGTTTGGAATATTCTCGGCCCTTGGGATCGAATTCTTTACCAGGAAGGCCGATCTCCGCGAGGACTCGGCCATTGCCATGCTTTGGGCGTTTGGAATGGCCCTGGGGATCATCTTTATCTTCCTGACCCCCGGATATGCCCCCAACCTGATGAGTTACCTGTTCGGGAACATTCTCACGGTCTCGCTCACCGATATTCTTTTCCTTACGTTCCTTACGCTGGGAATTGGCGCCTTTTTTATCCTCTTCTACCGGATGATCCTCTTCATCTCTTTCGACGAAGAGTACGCCCTCACCAACAATACGCCGGTCAGGCTTTTCAACATGATCCTCATCTGTCTGGTAGCATTGACCATTGTGCTAAATATCAGGGTGGTTGGAATCATTCTGGTGATGTCGCTGCTAACCATTCCGCAGGCCATCTCCAACCTCTTCACCCGCTATTTTCACAAGATGATCTTCTTCTCCATCTTCTTTGGCTTCGTGGGATCCATCTCCGGACTGGTCTTCTCCTATGTGTACGATATCCCCTCCGGCGCCGCCATCATCTTCGCACTGGTGCTGATGTACGGCATAGCCAAACTCTTCTTTATCGCCCGCAAATCCTTCACCAAAAAGCAACACGCTCTTTAAATTGTCATCATCTCCGTCGTCCACTCTTCCCCTCATCGCCCCTCGGCTCTTCGGCTTCGCTCAGGATACCACTTCGCTCGGGGACCCGGGTTCCGCATATCTTCTCATTAGTCACTTTTCACTTCTTTTCTGAACAGTGCCCTTCCGTCCGAACCCAGTTAATAGCCTTTTTCAAGATACTACCGCAGACGGTGGTCTATCTTCACTCACTAACCCCGGGTTGCGCTCCGCTCCACCCGGGGCTATTCACATATAACCCCTTCAGGGTAAGATTTGCGCAGGTTCCACATTTTGGTGAGAAATAGCAAAATCCACCTCTTTTATGCTCACATTTCCAATTTTTTACATTTACCAAGCTCTCTTCGGCAACGATCTTAGAAACGTCTCATCTTCTTATTTTCCCCAATGCCCAATTCGTCTCTAGGTCCCTTAGTCTCCCCGTCTTTCCGTCATCTCCGTCATCCCAGTCGTCCTAGTCATCCTAGTCATCCTAGTCGTCCCCGTCGTCCCAGTCATCTCCGTCATTCTCCACTCTTCACTTACCTCTATTCTTCTGATTCTCCCTAATCTGCTCAAGCTCCCCTTTCTTCTTGTATTGGTCTAGTCCGAAGTAGGTGGCCTTGGCCGCCAAAACCGCATCCTGACTGCTTTTCGACAGTTTGTTGAAGGTAGCCGCCTCCATCAGGTTGTCGATGTATTGTCCGCCCACCCACGAAGCCAGGTCGATGATGCTCTTCTGGTAGTCGCCATTCGAGATTCCGCAGAGGAAGGAGGAGGCTGTGGTCGATACATCCGCAATCATGCCATAGGTTGGAATCAGCTTAACTGCCTCCAGCACGAACCATTCATTGTCAGTATTCACTGAAGCCAGCGAGCAGGCGACACTATTGTACCAACTTTTGGGATATTCGGCAGAAAGTGGTAGAAAGGCATCCGGCGTAAATGGAGTTTCGTACACACTGCCGATTTTGGGCTTGTCTTTTACAGCATTATCAAATACACATAGGTTGCCGGTAATTTTATAGATGTGCGTTCCCTCGCTGTTCATCTCACAAGCAGGATAACTCAAACCGGAGTAATACTGCCACGGCATGTGGTTAGCCACCAGTACGTTGGAGCTGTTGCTGATGTATGTCCTGCTGATACTGGTCGTTCCGCTGAAAGCGACATCGTCGGGCGCCCCTTCCGGCTTATTAGCCCAGGTTGAGGTCAATTCAACTCCGAACATCTTAGTCCCCCAGATTTTACTCTGATCGATGTTAAAAAGGTAGCTGATAAGATTTAATTTTGGGAAAAAGGTGCTCTTTACACCCAGTGCAAAGGCATAAGGTTTGCTTTTCGCATAAATGTACACCTGTTCCGGAATGGCCGACAGTTGGTCGAATGCTAATCCAAGACCCACCTCTACGTATGCTTTTTTGCTCTTCCCTTCCGCTTCTGCCACAACCTGAACCTGTACGGGCGCTGTTAGAGGTTTGTTATCCGTATAGTGGTACCAGACGGTTGCCTCACCTTTGGAATCAGAGAGTACATCCAGGGTTTTTCCAGTCTGGTTATTCGCACGCAACTCGCCGGTTCCGTTTACCATCAGGGCAAAATTGACGCTGACATTGGGTTTGCCGGTCTTCAAAATGATTTTGGCGGGGAGAAGGGGAGAGGCTGGTATCAGACCGTTCTCATTGGCATCACCCGTTGGGGTTTTGGTTGGATAGACATAAATGTTTGTCTCGATGGGAATCATTCTGTCCCTTGGCAGTTTGGCCAGGATCCCTTCGGCAATTGCCCGGGCATCCGGGGCATTCTTCGGGTCAGTTTTGTAGGCATATACCTGCACTTTTACAAGGACATTGCCGGCCGCGGCAAAATAAAAATGGTTGAACTGTTTGCCCTTGTCCCATTTGGCCTCCGCATCGTGAAAACTTCCTTTCAACAGGGAGTTGACATAGTTGAACATCGCATCCACATCCATGCCAAACTCCCTCTTTTTCATCTTTTCGCCTCCCTTTTTCACCCTGAAATCGGTATCCTCCTCAGGATCAATATTGACCTGTGAGAAAATTCTGTTTTTTTCATTTTTGATAATATCATCGTGCGAATCCCCTTCGAAATGAATGAAGGCCATCCCGGTGAGGGATAATTTTTCGTCCAGGGTACGGGCGGTTTTGGCAAATGCCGCGAAAGGATTCATGTTAAGCGGATTGCTCGTATATTTTGTCACCTCCACGTTGATGTTGATATCGTTGTTGTCGGGCGTTTTCTGAAACGACTGTATCTCCAGTATCTCCGAGATCCCCGGCTCATTTTTGACACTCTTGTTGGTTATCGGAATGGCAGGAAGCAATTTGTCCACATTGTCCTTGTAGATCTGGTAATCCGGTGGATTGACCAGTGTGTTTTTTTGTGAATAAACAGAATAACTTACCAGGAAAGCTACAAAAAGCAGGCAGATCTTCTTCATGACATATCGTTTAGAAATTGTTATAATTGTGTAGAATTGGTTGGTTAAAGTTAATCGGGAATTGGGAAATACCAAAGGATTTTGCAATTCTCACCCCGTCACTATAGTCACCCCGTCAAATAAGTAGCAAGAAAGAGAAAATGAACCATTTTATTCTCACCCTTTGCTTCATTTGACCCCTCTAAATCTCAAAAGGGAGACTTCAGATTTGTGTTCTGATATAGATCAGCGCTTTACCCCCCTCCTATATTTGTGTCATATGACCATGGATAGGAAGTAAAACGTTCTTTGAC
>CAYHQN010000104.1:0-15750 GCA_964358545.1 uncultured Tangfeifania sp.
CGTGGTGGCGATCGTGGCGGTTTCAATCGTGGCGGTGGTGATCGTGGTGGTTTCAACCGTGGCGGCGGTGACAGAGGTACCGGTCGCAGGTCCAGTTATTAAGCAGTCGGACGTGTAGTAGCATTTAGGCTACAGTTTGAACTATTTTCGTGCTGAGTTCGTGTATGAAAAATTATATCTTGACTTAACAGCCTGATAATTAATCGGAATTGAAGCAGATCACTGAGATAATCCAAACAAAAGCATAATCGTTCCAAAGCTTATTATAGCATTTAAGAGGGCTCCAAATCGGATCCCTCTTTTTGTTTGTCAAAATTTAACATCGCCTTTCAAATCTATGAGTACTACTTATTCACCAGTGGTGACAAAAGCCATAATCAACCTGGGGTTTGTGTCATTGAATCAGATGCAGTCTGAAATGCTGAAAATCAGCAAAAAGGCCAAACAGATTCTTCTCTTCTCCCCAACAGGATCCGGAAAGACTGTTGCTTTTCTCCTGCCTGTTCTGGATAAAGCGAAGGTGCCAAACTCCGGGATCAAAGCATTGGTGGTTGTCCCTTCCAGGGAGCTTGCGCTGCAGATCGAGCAGGTGTTCAAATCGATGGGCACCGGACTAAAGGTCACGACCTGCTACGGTGGTCACAAGGTAAAGACGGAACGCAACAATCTCCTTGAAGCTCCTGCCCTGCTGATTGGAACCCCAGGTAGGATTCTATACCATCTGGAGAAAGGAACTGTTCAATCCTCCACCATTGACCTCCTGATTTTGGATGAGTACGACAAATCATTTGAATATGGCTTCGAAAGGGAAATATCGGCAATTTTAGCCTACATCTCCAATCCGGAACAGGTAATACTTACCTCAGCAACAAAATCAGCCACCGTGCCCGATTTTATCAAAATTCAAAATCCACATATTTTAGACTATAGCAGCGATGAAAAACCTGCCGGACTGAGAGTAAAGCTTGTCAGGGCCGAAGAAAAGGATAAGCTGGCGCTTCTGATGAAATTACTGGCCGTAATAAATTCCGGCCTAACACTCGTTTTTTGTAACCACAGGGAGTCCGTTGAACGAATCAGCGGCTTGTTGCAGGAGAATGGCATCCAGCACGACACCTACCATGGCGGGCATGAACAGCCCCAACGTGAACGTGCGCTTATAAAATTCAGGAATGGCAGCAACCCCATTCTGGTTACCACCGATTTGGCTTCTCGCGGACTCGATATTTCCGGTGTAGAAAATATCATACACTACCAACCGGCAAATAGTGAAACAGTTTTTATCCACAGAAATGGCCGGACAGCCAGGATGGAGAAGGAAGGTACAGTTTGGATCCTGCTTTCTGCAGATGAAAAAATTCCAGATTACGTACCAGAATATTGCGAGGAAATGAAAGTCCCTGATACGGTAATGCCCCCTCATGAACCCTATTTTTCCACGTTATATTTCGGAGCCGGGAAAAAGGATAAAATCAGTAAAGGCGATATTTTCGGACTCCTGATTCAAAAAGGCGGATTGGCGAAAGAAGAGATTGGTTTGATTAATATTCTTGATTATGAGTCATTTGCAGCGGTTCCAGTCACGAAAATCAAAAAACTGGCTTTACTACTGGTCAATGAAAAAATCAAAAACAAAAAGGTAAAAATAGCGCTTTCCAACTAAGCCGGTTACATGCGCAGCACCATCTTAAGTTTTTGTGGCAGCGCACGGTACAAGGTGATTGCGTCCGATTTAGGAAGCGTAATTACAATCTTCGGAGTAATTGCATCCCGCTTAAAACTGGACAAAGCTTTAATGGATTTTTTAGTTTCCATCTTGAATAAACTGTTTTTCAAGCTATCTATCCTTTTTTTATCCTCTCCTTCACTTATCTCTGCTTGTTGAATCACCACCTGAAGATTTCGCTCAAAATTCAATACAATATAGACATCCTCCGTTTTTCTTGGAGTAGGTAAAGCTTCGGCTTTGTTTGCTTCAATGGTATCTTTCGGAGCATTCTTGACAAGGAATTGAACTCTTTCGATGGTGGCATTGGCATTTTTGAGGATAAAAGGCTGAGCAATCCAATGAAGAAGCGCCTCTGTATGAAACATCTTGATGGAGTTGCTGATCCATACCTTGTTGATATTGCTGTCGTGCAGCGGAATCCCTTTCATCTCCAGTCTGGCTACTTTATTAATCAGATCAAGTACCAGGTAAATAGAATCTTCCGAAGAGAGGCTATAACGGGATCTGAGCAAAGTCTCTGTTTTCTTTAACTCAAAAAGCTTCATCAGATCATCTTTACTGCTGGAGATAGATTCCTCTGCGGCAGAACTGTTTTGAACCTTGTCGTCAGCCTTTTTAGCACCTTTATCTGTTTTTCCATTTTTCTTTGGAGTATTGTCAGCCTTTCCCGATTTCTTTGCATTATTATCTCCTTTTACCTCGGCTTTTGGCAAAACCGCTTCAGGCAGTGGATTTTTTGTAGCAACAGGTAATATCACAGTTGTCGTCAAAATGTATGCAGTAATCAAAACCAATATGGAAGTGACTAACCAAAAGAGAGATTTTTTTGCCATGTCGATGGATTAATAGATAAATACCTTGGCCCCTTTATCGAGGTTGCTATAAATGACCTCAAGGTTAGCATCCCCGAAACGGACACATCCATGAGTGACCGGTAAGCCAAGAAAACGCTGATACAAGGTTCCATGCAGCATATAGCCATCGCCAATAGACAACGCATAAGCACCCAATGTTGCCTCATCATACCGTTCAGCTGAGCGTGCTGAAGGAGGCTTTACCCCCTCTTCAATAAAAGCCCAGTCGGGTTTTACCCAAACAGGATCTTTTCTTTTAAGCAGAACAGAAAACATACCTTTGGGTGTTTTGAAAGGTTTTCTCATGCCATTCGGATAAATCAGTATTTCATCCTTTCCGGTTGAACATACCCCGGTACGAATGGTATCTTTGGAGTTGCGTAGCACAAACCTGTTCTCGGCCGTATTGATAAGAATGTATGGTTTATCAGGCATCAGGTCATTCAGTTTGTTCTGCAACGAAGCAATGTTTGATTTACTACCCTGGATTTGTTTATCTATATTTCTGACAATGAACTCCTTGGAATTTAGGGTCGAAGTAAACCATGATTTAACACCGAATGCGGCATTCTGATAGGCAGGAGTATACAATACAATTGTAAGTATCCAAAAGCAGAATAATACTGGTATGATCCAGGGTGCGTATTTTTTAAACCAACTCTTATCTTCAGCTTCCATGCTCTAAAAGTTAACTAATTTAAAAGATCTGATAATGAGACTGTTGAGCCAACTATTGTTACAAGTGATCCGACTGACAATTTACTAAATAACTCGTCAATTTTGTCATCCGTAAGGGCTACACAACCTTTTGTCCAGTCGACCCCTTTGCCACCATTACCATGAATCTCGATAAGACCTCCGATGCCGCGGCTCTTCGGTATCTGACCACTTCTTCTGCGTGCGGCAAATTCGGCACGGTCTTCATCGTTAGGATAATTCAGCATCATTGCCTTGTAATAGCCAGAATCTCTTGCGCTTTTCTTCCTGGTGACCACGTATCGTCCTTCGGGGGTAGCATTGTCACCTGCATAGAGTTTATCTCCAATCCAGTTTTTGCCAAATTCTACATCATATTCCTTGTTAAGTTTCCCATTTAGATAGAGAAAACCTTTGTGTTTTATCTTATCGATCACCAAGGCGTAACATCTGTTGCTTGCAGAGGTGGCGATGGTGCTTTCGACCCAATGCTGCCATTTTGAAAAGCGGGTGAAGTACTCTTTGAGATGAGCATTTACTTCAGCGTCGGCGTAACTGATCCTTGATTTTCCCTCGTTCAATTTTTTATTTGCTTTCATGATATCCCCTTTTTCGAAAGCATTCACACTCTCTTCAAAAGATAGTTTTCCAAACTCGTAATCTTTTCTGGTTTGGATCCTAAGGGGAAGTTTGATAAAGAAATCGTGGTAACTATCCAATTTTTTTCTAAGCAACTCGGTCTCTTTCAAAAACCTCATTTTCTGAGTGTCTTTGTTTGTGCCGGAAGCATTTCGTGCCAACTCAGCTTTGAGAATTGCATTAACAATTAGCTCTTTGGTTTTTGAGAAATTACGTTGAAAAAATAGCTTCTCATTTTGTCTCCTCATTTCAATAAAGGCATACTTGTAATTTGTCTCAGCCGACTGATAATAATCAGGGGCATATACATCAGCATTCACTTTCTTCGCCTTTGTCATGATTTCAATGCATTTATTGAAATCTTCCATGGGCGGTTTGTCCATAAAAAGCAACAAAAGAACCATGATAATCAGGGAGGCTGAAGAAAGAATCCCGATATAAAAAAGTGTTTTTTTAAAAAATCCAGGTCTCACGCTGAAAATATTTTAGTGATGCATCAGTCAGATGCTTGAATTCCTTTAAAATTTAGGAGAAAATTTGGGTTGATAAACAGAAACTTAAGATCATTTTGTTCCGGGATAACCTTTGATCAATTAAGTATTTAAAAAAACCCCCGGAAATTCTCCGAGGGTTATTTCTTTTAAGAATTTTCGAAAAATTCTTATTACTTCTTACCACCTTTTGCTTTAGCGATAACGTCTGTCAACTCAGTGTTGATAGCTTTAGCTTTCTCAACAGCTGGTTTAACTTTTTCAGAAAGAGTTAAGATATCGTCGTTGTTGGCCAAACCTGCAGAAACTTCAGTTAAAACAGTTTCAACAACAGCAATTTCCTGACCGATAGCTTCAACAGCAGCTTTACCTTCTTTGCCTTTAGGAGCTTTTTTCAACAATTCTTTGTCAGCCTCGATAGTTGTCGTCAATTCTGCGATAGCAGCAGTAACTTCAGCTTTCAAAGCTTCTTTTCTTGCGGTTGTTTCTTCTACAGCTTTGTTAGATAAAGTAGTAACAGAAGTCAAAGTAGTTTTTGCAACATCATAATTTCTGAACAATGCAAATTTTGCATTTTGCTCTTCAACTTGAGCAAGACCAGATTTCTGTGCATCAACAGCAGCTTGGTAAGAAGCGGCAACATAACGATCAGCACCTGCATTTTTAGCAGCTTCGATAGCAACGTTTGCAGCATCGATGTCAACTTGAGGAACTTTAGCACAACTTGCTAATGTAACAACGAGAATACTTAAGGTAACCAGTTTTAATAATCCTTTTTTCATAACTTTGAAAAATAAATGTAATTAATGTAAATCAATGTTTCTGTTCAAACAATTTTAACTTTTAGACGCAAAGGTTTCTGAAAGTCACCGCAAATATATATATATTTTTTTCAATTTCACAAATTATCTTTGCAATTCATTAACTTAGAATATTTTACGAACATTAAAAAATGATTAATAAATTGTCTGTGAATGATCTTCCCGACATTGAGCTCATAAAAAAGATCAAACACGAACACAACACAAATCTCTTCGGGATCCTGTATATCAGGTATTCCACGAAAGTATTTGAGAAATGCAACTCTCTTTTGAAGGATCCTGTGCTCGCACAGGAGTTTGTTCAGGATATCTTTTGCAAGGTTTTTGAGAAGCTTTCTGATTTCAGGGGTGAATCCAATTTCTCCACCTGGCTTTACTCCATTACTTATAATCATTGTATAGAATATCTGCGCGTCAAGAAAAAAATGAACTATCCTGACTGGAACAGTTCTCACGAATTGCCGGATATGATAGATGAAATCGATGATAAGGAGGTGAACAGTGATCGGCTGATGCAGATTATGGACCAGATTCACCCCGAGGAGAAGGCATTGCTTACCATGCATTATATAGACAATTTCCCGATTGCCTACATTCGAACCGCTCTGAAAATTAGTGAAAGTGCTACAAAAATGAGGTTAAAGCGCGCCCGTGAACGGGTAGCCTACCTCTATTCCAAAAAGTACAAGTAACAATTTTTAATTCAAGACCTTGTGACTTTTCCCCGATTCTTCGTCAAAACAGCAGTGAATCATTCTCCGGTATAATTTTACCTGATGAACTTTATAAAAGTGATTTCACACCATTATGAAAGAACTTATTCAAAAATATATTTTCCGTTTCGATAGTAATTCGCCCGGGACCAAGGTCTTAAGTTGCTTTAGGCTTCACTTTCCGAAGGCTACCAACATTGACTGGTCCAAAGAGAAAGATGGCGTTTTCGAAGCGATATTCAGGGTGAATGGAATCGAACAGATTGCCTGGTTCGAGAAGTCCGGTTCTTGGTTGAAAACTGAAACCAACTATACCCTTGGTATGCTCGATGAAAAGATTCGCCAGAAATTAGAATTGTACGGTCAGATCATGAGCTCCATTTTCATTGAAAGAGCCAATGGCGACAGCGAATATGAATTTATTATCCGCGATAATTTTCAGGTTCGGCATGTTTTCCACACCGATAACCAGGGAAACGTACGTGATCGTCAGAATTTCGATGAGAACGAACTGAGATAGCTGTTATTTGCTATTTTTGTCTGATAAATCCATCGATCAGATCATCAATGAAACGTATATACCTGTTTTTCATACTACTGCTATCCTTTATCTCATCCTATTCACAACTCAATACTGATCACTATTTTTACATAGCGAGAAGCAGAATCTATTTTGGCAATTATGTCAGTGCTATTGAAAATTTCAATATAGTTATCAAATTAAGGCCCTACCTCCCTGAACCTTACTTCTACCGGGGCATGGCTAAGCTTTACATCGACGATTTCAGGGGTTCAAAATCAGATTTTGACAAAGCCATCGAAATTAAGCCCTATTATCCTGAAGCCTATATGTACCGGGGTATGGCCAATTATGAAATGAAAAACTTCAAGGAGGCCCTGAAAGACTATTCCAACGCGCTCGAATACAACCAGGAAGATCCTAATATCTATAACAACAGAGGGATCACCAAGATAGCCATGGAAGATTTCGATGGAGCCATTGCCGATTATACTAAGTCTATTGAACTGAAACCAAGCTCAGCCAACACCTTTCTGAACCGCAGTTCTGCCAAGCAAATGAAGGGAGATCTGGATGGCGCTATCAAAGATTGTGATGCAGCGATCAGGATCAGGCCCCACTTTTCGAGCGCTTATTTGGTTAGAGGTATCACCAAATTTGAGAAAAAAGATTTTGCCGGCGCTTTGAAAGATTATGATCTGTGTATCCGACTGGATCCAAAAACTTCACAGGCGTACGTCAACAGGGGAATTGTCAAACATCAGCTCAACGATTTAAAGGGAGCTATTCGTGACTATGACATGTCCATACAGCTGGATCCCAACATTTCAGCCGCATGGCTAAACAGGGGCATTGCCAAAGAATCACTTAAAATTGCGGGGTCGGAAAAAGATTTTGCTATGGCAGCCGAACTCGATCCAAAATTTGCCTCATTTAAAAAACGGCTGGATGTAGAGGAAGAGAAGGAGAAACAGAGACGCCAATATGGATTTGTGCTCCCGAACCCCGGACAAAACCCCAACCAGGCACAAAACAACCAGCAGGCCAACAACCAACTAAGTCAGTCAAAAGGCCAGACAAGTAACAATGCTGTTGCAGCGCCAAACAACGCCGTTATAGCAGCTGTTGATACCGCGGCCTACAAACAGGAGTCCAAGAGCGGACCGGTTACCCAGAATCGAAGAAGAAGAAATATCGTGGTAGCAGACGATGGGAAAATATCAGAAACAGATATCAAAGATGGCATGGTTCAAAATAAAAATGTCAAGATTGTCATGCAACCCGACTTTGTCATATCAATTTTCAACAAAGATTCTGTGGATTACAGCCGGTTACAGTATTACAATATGGAAATCGAATCGCTCAATGCCAAGAACAACCACGATCCCTTCTTAATTATTTCCAACAAACCATTTGCCTACCAATCCATTCATAAAGAGACTTTTAATAATTTGCTTGAAATCTGGGACAACGAGATCTCAACCAATAAGAAAAATTCCAATGCCTATCTCAACAGGGGCATTATTCTGGAGCAATCTGAAAATTTCAACGGTGCTATCCGAGACTTTTCAAAGGCAGTCGATTCGGATAACCGGAATATACTGGCTTACTTCTGCCGCGCCAATTCAAGGACCAAAATGGTCGATGTGATTCGTTCGGAAGGATCTCTTCCCGATCCGGAAACTCTTACCATTAACGGAGGGAAGACCACCATCGCAAATAAAACTGCAGAAGTAAAAATTCTTGATTATGAAGATATTATCAAGGATTACGAATCCATTTTATACATGAATCCCAGTTTTGCATTTGCCTGGTTCAACATGGCCAACACGAAGGTAAAAAAGCGGGATTATCTGAGTGCCATCAACGACTACACCAAAGCCATTTCAGTGGAACCGGATTTTAGCGAAGCCTACTTTAACCGCGGACTGACCCGTATCTACCTGAACGATCTTGAAGGTGGGGCTTTGGATCTCAGCAGGGCAGGCGAATTAGGCCTTACAGAGGCATACAATGTGATCAAACGCTATTGCAATTGACGGACTATGTCAAATCAACCTTTAGCTGAAAGACTCAGACCAGTTACTATCGATGATTTCATCGGTCAAAAACACCTGGTGGGAGAAGATGCTGTTATCCGAAAAATGCTCGCATCCGGACGCCTCTCCTCTTTTATTCTGTGGGGTCCTCCCGGTGTTGGCAAGACAACATTGGCAAAGATCATTGCCAATACCATGAATCGCCCCTTTTACATCCTGAGCGCCATCAATTCTGGAGTTAAAGATATCCGCGATGTCATTGAGAAAGCGAAAAACAATCAGTTTTTCAGTGCCAAAAATCCCATACTTTTCATCGACGAAATTCATCGCTTCAGCAAGGCGCAGCAGGATTCGCTGTTGGCGGCAGTCGAACAAGGTGTCATCACATTAATAGGAGCTACCACCGAAAATCCATCTTTCGAGGTGATTTCTCCCCTACTTTCCCGCTGTCAGGTCTATGTTCTAAAATCGCTGGAAAAGGAAGATCTGCTGATATTGCTCGACAGGGCCATCCACACCGATAAGGAACTATCTAAAAAAGACATTGTTATTGAGGAAAATGAAGCGTTGCTTCGTTTTTCGGGTGGTGATGCAAGAAAGCTGCTAAATGTTCTGGAGCTGGTCCTGAATGCCTCAGGGGAAGAGCAAATTGTGGTTACCAACGATATGGTAACCGAACGGTTGCAGGAAAATCTCGCGCTCTACGACAAAAATGGCGAGATGCATTACGACATCATCTCCGCCTTTATCAAAAGCATTCGCGGCGGTGATCCGGATGCTGCTGTTTATTACCTTGCCAGGATGCTGGAAGGCGGGGAAGATGTGAAATTTATTGCCAGACGGTTACTGATCCTGTCGGCAGAAGATGTTGGGTTGGCCAATCCAAATGCCTTGCTGCTGGCGCAAAGCACATTCGATGCGGTCCACAAAATTGGCATGCCCGAATCGAGGATCATCCTTTCGGAATGTACCATCTACCTGGCAACTTCACCCAAAAGCAATTCTGCATATGGAGCCATCGATGAGGCATTGGCAGAGGTAAAACTTTCAGGACACCTTCCGGTGCCTTTGCACCTGCGAAACGCCCCCACTAAACTGATGAAAGATTTGGGATATGGCAAAGAGTACAAATATGCCCACTCCTTTGAAGGCAATTTCGTAGATCAGGATTTTCTTCCGGAGAAAATTAAGGAAAGACGATTTTACAAGCCACAGCAAAACCCTACCGAAGAAAAAATCCTGGAAAGACTACGGCTCTGGTGGAAAACCAGATTCAGTTAGCTATGCACGTGAATATCACACGCTTGATTATTTTGTAAGTGCGCATTTCTACATCTCCTCCTAACCAAAAACACAAAAAAGAGCGTTCAAAACTTACATTTCTTTTTATCTTAACAAAATTTAACTAACTTCTTAGTACTATAACTAATATATTAGTTATATATTTGTTTTGTTATTAACCGTTTTGCGCAAAACATCCTAAAAATTTAAGAAATGAAAACCAAAAAATTATTCCTCGGAACTCACAATCTAAGAGTTTAGATTTTTTTTAACTTTTAAAACTAATTTTTTAGTTTTTTAACGAAAGAAATAGTTATAATAATTTTGATTCCACATTTCCATTTTTTAATTTTGTTAGCAGGTCAATTTAACTGATAATGAATCATATTATTTGCTAAATGACAATAGCGATAAATTAAACAAGTACAATTCAAATGAAAGAACTGACCCGCGCTGAAGAGCAACTGATGCAAATACTTTGGAAAATGAAAAAAGGGTTTATCAAAGACCTGATTGACAAGATTCCTGAGCCAAAACCTGCATACAATACGGTTTCAACTTTTATTCGGATTATGGAAAAAAAAGGATTTGTCGGGCATACCGCATATGGGAAAACGCACGAGTATTATCCTTTAATCTCAAAGAAAGAGTATACGAAACTATTCATGAAAGGATTGATCAAAAATTATTTTAGTAACTCTTTTCAGGAGATGGTCTCTTTCTTTGCCAAAGAGGATAAAATGAGCATAAGTGAGCTTGAAAAGCTATTACAGGAGGTTAAAAAAGATCTGGAAAGAGAAAAAAAGTAAAACCATGAGCACGACAGTTATAAATTTTGTATTTGAATCGGGTATCAGCCTGATCATCTTCACATTGGTTTACTTACTGTTTCTACGCAAGGAGACCTTTTTCTTGCTCAACCGGATCTATTTAATGGCAGCGGTTATATTCTCCGTTTTGCTTCCTTTTGTTCATTTTCAAGCGAATAGCGCATTGCCATCCGTCATGTTGGGGGAAGTTACTGTCACGGCAATAAAATACCAGAATCTGCTGCAAACTGTAACCGTTTATGGAACCAGACTATCCGGAACATTTGAGCAAACAATCCGGTCAATCGGGTTGATCAGGTTTATCTACCTATCCGGGACGGCATTTTTTCTCCTTCTGTTTTTATACAGGTTATTACAGATTACCTCACTAATTCTATATAACGAAAGTGAACGAAAAGACGGGATCAGGATAGTAAAAATCAACCGTGATACTACCCCATTTTCTTTTTTCAATTTCGTTTTTATCGGCAGGAATTATTTGGATAGTCCTGGAATAAAAGAGATGGTTGCCCACGAAACTGAACATGTCAGACAAGGGCACTCCTTCGATGTAATAATTTCAGAGTTGTTAACTATTTCACAATGGTTTAATCCTTTTATCTGGCTTTTAAAAAGGTCGATCAGGGAAAACCACGAATTCCTTGCCGACCACGGCGTTTTAAAACCTGGTGTAAGCTCTGCCACCTACCGATTGTTGTTATTGGGCAGTTCTTTTGAGCAGCAACCAGTGATTGCAAATAATTTCAATTACTCCTTAATCAAAATTCGTATCAAAATGATAACTCAAATAAAATCCTCCAAAACAGCTGCCTTGAAACTTTCGTTGGGACTAATGGTAACTGCCGCATTACTTATGAGTTTTGCCTTCGACAAAGAGCAATATACCATTCAAAACGACAAATCAGCTGATATCCTGAATATCATATGGTGTTTCCTGATAGACATAGTAATTGAGCCAGTTCGTGAAAAGGAGGTTGGCGTGGGATCTCCAGCTCAGAATTGGCCTTGATTCCGGATTGTCGTGAGGGTAATAATTCTTTGGAACCTCAATGGGCAGACCCTTTTCCGAATCGCGTTTGTACTCTCTGTCCAGAGTTCTAAGGGAATATTCAGGATGTCCGGTGACAAATATTTGCTTGCCATTTTCGGCTATGGCCATGTAAACACCTGCCTGCTCTGAAACGGAGAGAATTTTAACGCCGGGAACGGAGGCGAAATCCTTCGCTTTCAATTCTGTATGCCGGGAGTGAGGCGCCCTGTAAACATCATCAAAACCCCTGAAAAGAGGAAGTTTCTTGTCGGTAACAGTATGATCAAATACACCAAACATCTTCTTTCCCAAAGGATATTTGGGTATTCCGTAATGGTGGTAGAGTCCGGCCTGTGAGGCCCAACAGATAAACATCGTTGAAGTAACATGCTGATGGGCCCAGTCAAATATTTCGCGGATCTCATCCCAATAGTCTACCTCTTCAAAAGGCAGGTGTTCGACTGGTGCGCCTGTGATGATCATTCCATCAAATTTCTTCTTTTTAATCTGTTCGAAGGTCAGGTAGAAGGATTTCAGATGATCTTTTGAGGTGTTTTTTGGGGTATGCCCTTCAATCTGCAAAAAGTCAATCTCTATCTGAAGCGGAGTGTTGGAAAGCAACCGAAGCAGATCTGTTTCGGTTGCAATCTTCAATGGCATCAAATTAAGAATCACAATCTTTAGCGGACGAATATCCTGGTGTTCGGCCCTTGTCTGGTCGATGACAAAAATATTCTCTTCTCTCAACAAATCGATGGCAGGTAATCCATCCGGCAGATTTAAAGGCATAACTCAAAATTTTAAAATGTCAACGTTTCAAAAATAGATTAAATCTTTGCCAAAGCTTGTTCAAAATCGGCAATAATGTCATCAATGTGTTCAATTCCCACTGAAACCCTCAGTTGGGAAGGAAGTACACCGGCCTGTAGTTGCTCCTTATCGCTTAATTGGGAATGAGTTGTTGCCGAAGGCTGGATAATCAGGGTACGTACATCGCCAACATTGGCCAGATGGCTTACCAGTTCCAGATTGTTCACAAGCTGGATCGCATTCTCCTTGCTTCCTTTCAGGATAAATGAAAGCACTGCACCGGCACCTTTTTTGAGGTATTTGCTGGCAAGTGCATGGTTCTCGTCAGATTTTAAACCAGGATAGAGCACAGAGGCAACTTTTGGATGATTTTGCAACCATAAAGCCAGTTTCTCCGTGTTCTGAACATGACGTTCAACCCTTAATGAGAGCGTTTCCAAGCCCTGAATCAATTGAAAGGAGTTGAAAGGAGAGATTGCCGGACCATAATCGCGAAGACCTTCCACTCTCGCCCTGATGATGAAAGCGATGTTTCCAAAAGGACCATCCGAACCAAACACATCCCAGAATATCAATCCATGGTACCCTTCTGAAGGCTTTGTGAATCCAGGGTACTTACCATTTCCCCAATTAAAATTACCACCATCCACTATGACCCCGCCAATAGAGGTTCCATGACCACCAATCCACTTCGTGGCTGATTCAACCACAACATTGGCGCCATGTTCCAAAGGACGAAAGAGAGCTCCACCGCAACCAAAAGTGTTGTCAACTATCAGTGGCAAGTCATGTTTTTTAGCCAGATCGGCAAATTTTTCAAAATCGGGTATATTAAAACTTGGATTACCAATGGTTTCAAGATAGATGGCTTTGGTCTTGCCATCTATTAGTTTCTCAAAATTTGCCGGATTCAGATCTTCTGCAAACCTGGCTTGAATACCAATGTTCTTAAAGGTGACTTTGAACTGGTTGTGCGAACCTCCATAAAGGTAAGGTGATGTGACAAAATTGTCACCTGCGCCGGCAATATTGGTAATGGCAATGAATTGCGCAGCATGTCCTGAACTTACAGCCAATGCTGCGACTCCCCCTTCCAGGGCAGCTATTCTTTTTTCAAAGACATCGGTTGTCGGGTTCATCAGCCGGGTGTAGATGTTTCCAAATTCCTTCAGCCCAAAAAGATTGGCGGCATGTTCGGAGTCTTTGAAAACATAGGAAGTGGTCTGATAAATGGGAACAGCTCTTGAAAGAGTGTCCTGATCGGGCGTGTGGCCTGCATGAACCTGCAATGTTTCGAATTTTTGTTTCTGAGTACTCATGGTAATTGATTTTAAATTGATTTTTAATTGATTATTGGTTTGAATAATTGTTTTACTTTTCAAAAAATTCACGGTGTATTGCTTTGACAGCAGCAGTTCTGTCTGATAATTGAACGAGGTAGTAACTTACAATGGGAGAAGCGCCGGAACAACTCATCATCACATTGATACTTTCGGAGGCCAGGGCAGTAAATATTCTTGCCGCGATACCATAATTGTCTGTAATGCCGTGACCAACAGCAGCCACAATAGCGATGTCATCCTCTATTTGCAGTTTACCTACCGCAGAGAGTTCAATTGCGCTCACAACAGCAAAGGCATTTTGCAGGTCTTTTTTAGCAAGAAGAATATTGATGGAAATCTGCGAGGTCAAAACAGAACTAATGTTGATACCGGCCAGGTGAAGCGCCGTGGTTACCTTGGCCAAAATACCGGGTTTTAGTCCTACACCCGGGCCCTTTAACTTGAGCAATCCAAAATCATCACTGTAAGTCACACTTTTGACCACTCCGTTCAAAACTGATTTTTCATGGCTGATAATGGTCAGGGGTTTAGCAACATCCAGCGTTCCGTAGATATTGAAGATACGAACGGCAATATGGGGATCGATAAGGGGTTCAACCGTTCTGGGGTGTAGAATTTTAGCTCCAAAATAGGCAAGCTCCGCGGCCTCATTGTACGATAATTTTTCGATCAGTACCGGGTTGCTTACCAGTTTCGGATCTGAACTGAGAAAACCATTTACATCCTTCCAGATATCCAGAGAGGAGGCTCCCACACATCTAGCCAGGGCTGCAGCTGCATAATCGCTGCCTCCCCTGCCGAACAAGGTGGTTTTCTGGTCTTGCGAGATCCCGTAAAAACCGGGAACAACAAAGATCACCTCTTCACTCAGCGACTCCCTCACCCTGCTTGTTGAGAGGTGAAAATCAGCAGATGCATTTCCAAATTCACCATCTGTAATCAATCCGATGGTTTCAGGAAATGCAATTTTTGATTCCAGATTCTGGGAGTTCAGTATCCCGTTCAGGAAAATTGCTGACAATCTCTCGCCATAGGAAAGAACATGGTCTTCGAGCGCTTTTGAGGCATCGCCGGTCAGCGCAATTCCTATCAGATAATTTTTTAGTTCATCCAATTGGTTCTGAATCAATTGCACAGTATTTGACAGGAGTTCAGTATCCTGGATGAAATAGTTTAAAGGGCCTATTTTAAGATCGTAAAGGTATTGAACACTCTTTGCAGCTACTCCTTCGTCGTGACGGGCTTTTTCCAGTGCATCGACCAGAAAATTGGTAACTCCATAAAAGGCGGAAACAACAACAATCAATGGTTGATTGTAATTTTTTACTACTTGAACGATGCGGCGAATCTCTTCGTTGCTTCTAAGATTTGATCCACCGAATTTCACTACAATTTTTTGCATTGTATAAAATTAAGATGTAAAACTTGCTGAATTGGTCTTTTCAGACGGGGATTGGAAAGCCTTCAAACAGGATAAAGCCCGAGAGAAGGCTATTGCATAGACATAGACATGGTGCGCATAGAAGAGGGAATGCCGCTGCAAACACAACATGGCTGTTGGCTCATTGTGACATTTTTAACATCTGTGTAAATCAATCCAATCATCTTGCGCGAATAATATTTCCTGTGTGCAAACATAAACACTCCAAATTACAATTCCAAATGTTTTTGAATCATTCTAAATAATTTCTTGTTAAATTTTAAGTACTGTTACATTTTGTTTTTTTATCCTGTTAGGGCAATGTCATTAAGTTAAGAAAAATTTAAACGACTTTCAACAGATTGCTTCCCGCTCGTACCTCGCGGTCGCAATGACGGTCGCTGGTTGTTCAGTTGGATGAGGCGAGGTGTGGGCGAAAACTGACCGCAAATAGTGATTTCTGTGCCACCCCTCGCCTCATCCAACGCCCCCATGCGGCATTCGTCATTGCGAGGAGGAACGACGAAGCAATCT
>CAYHQN010000105.1:0-15665 GCA_964358545.1 uncultured Tangfeifania sp.
TTGTTTCGACCAATTCAATTTCGCAAGGAGAGCAGGTTGGAGTACTTTGGAACTTACTTTACAACTATTACAAAATAAAAATTCATTTTGCGCACCGAACCTTCAAATGGACAAATGAAGCCAAAGGAAATGCAGGGGTCCATGTTGTTATTATTGGCTTCTCAAACTTTGATATTCCTGAAAAACTCATTTACGAATATGATGACATAAAAGGCGAGCCGCATGAGTTGAAAGTAAAGAATATTAATCCTTATCTGGTTGAAGGTAAAGATTTCGTAATTCTCTCACGAACAAAACCGATTAACAATGTTCCCGAAATGATTTATGGAAGTAAACCAGTTGATGAGGGTAATTTGTTATTAGATAAAAATGAAAAGGATGAGCTTATCAAAAAGGAACCTTTGTCTGAGAAATATATTCGCTTTTTTATGGGTAGTAATGAGTATATTAATAACATTCCTCGATGGTGCATTTATCTGAAGGATGCAACACCCGATGAATTAAAACACATGCCTTTAGTTCTTGATAGGGTAAAAAGGGTTAAGGAAATGCGATTAAAAAGCACCAAAGAATCTACAAGAAAATGGGCTTCATTCCCAACATTATTTACGGAGGATAGACAACCAAACTCTGATTTTATAATAATCCCAAGTGTATCATCGGAAAACAGAGCTTATATTCCAATTGGTTTTTTAAAGTCTTCTGTTATTGTTTCAAATTTAGCTTTCGTAATGCCAAATGCCTCTTTATATCATTATGGATTACTAACATCTCTAATGCATATGACATGGGTTAAGTTCGTTTGTGGTCGTTTAGAAAGTCGTTTTAGGTATTCAAATACAATTGTTTACAACAATTTCACTTGGCCTGAAAATCCTACTGAGAAACAAAAAGGAACCATCGAAAAAGCCGCACAAAAGGTTTTAAATGCACGAACGGAGTTTCCAAACAGCAGCCTTGCCGACCTCTACGACCCTTTAACCATGCCCCCGGCATTGGTAAAAGCCCACAACGACCTCAACAAAGCCGTTGACCTAGCCTACCGCCCGCAACCTTTTATAAACGAAACCAAACGGATTGAGTTTCTGTTTGAATTGTATGATAAATACACTGCCGGGCTGTTTGCAGTGGAGAAAAAGAAGAAGAAAACTTACCAATAACTTAGTTATGGCACTTTCTCGCATAGATTTAGAAGAACTTCCCAATACTGGGTGCAAAACAGGATGTAACAAACAAGAAAGAGCGGAAACAACAGAAAATGATATTTGTAGAGAGGTAAATTCATTAGTTGATAATTTGCCGGTGCGATGTGTTGGTCGGTGGGCTGTACAAAAGATTTATCTTCTTAGTCAATACTTCGGAATATTTACGAGTGGAATGAAAAACAAATGGGAGATCAATTATATCGAAATTTGTAGTGGTCCGGGTAGATGTATTAGCAGGGAAATGGGGAGAGAGTTTAATGGGACAGCTTTAAGCATAGTTAAACATCCTGCATATCAGTATCTGCACAAAGCCTTATTTTTTGATTTCAATCCAGTTATCGTTGAAACCTTAAATAATAGGATTCAACTTTTGAATGTTCAGAATGCCAAAACAATTATTGGAGATTATTTCAAGCCAGAAGAGATATGTGGAAAGATACAAAGAGAAATTAGTAATAGAAGTCTGAACCTTGTTTTAATTGATCCAACTGATTGTAGTGTGCCTTTTACTTTAATTCGCCATTTAAAAAATACAATTCCAAATATTGACTTTATCATTAATATAGCTACTCGAAGTGATTTTAACAGAAATATTAAAGAAGTACTCTTAAATCAGGAGAAATTTAAAAGTACAGTTTCAAAATATTCACTTTTCTTGAATTGCCCTTCATTTTTTCAAAGTGCTGACAATATAAAATATGCGGAGTTAAATCAAAATCTGGAACTCAGAAATGCCTTTAGGGATGCTTATGTAAATAGTTTGAAAAGTATTGGTTACGAGTATTTTAAATTCACTAGAATTCATAGCCTATATGATATCTTATTTGCATCTGCGAATAAAAAGGGAATTGAATTCTGGGATAAGGTAAATAAGTATAAATTTGATGGGCAATCGACATTAAATTTTTAAAAGAGTGAAACCCTCAAAAATAGAATGGACAGAATCAACCTGGAACCCATCAACAGGTTGTACAAAAATCTCTGCGGGTTGTGCAAACTGCTATGCAGAGATAATGACACGGCGTTTGAAGGCAATGGGGATGGAAAAATACAAAGACGGTTTTGAACTTTCATGTCACTACAACGAACTAAAATTGCCCTATACGTGGAAAAAGCCTCGCACGGTATTTGTAAACTCGATGAGCGATATTTTTCACGAAAACATGCCTTTCGATTTTATCAAGGCGGTTTTCAAGGTAATGAACGAATGCCCCCAACATACTTTTCAGATATTAACAAAACGGGCTGATGTTTTAGAAAAATATTACACCCTTTTAGATTGGACACCTAATATTTGGATGGGTGTAACAGTCGAAAACGACAAAGTGACAAAACGCATTGATTCGTTGCGGAAAGTGCCGGCATTTGTTAAGTTTTTGTCTGTTGAGCCCTTAATTTCTGCTATCCCCAATCTCAACTTATTGAATATTGATTGGGTTATTGTCGGTGGCGAAAGCGGACCAAAAGCACGTCCGATCAAAGAAGAATGGGTGCTTGATATTAAAAAACAATGTAACCAAAAGCAAATTCCTTTCTTTTTCAAACAATGGGGTGGTAAAAATAAAAAAGCATCCGGCAAATTACTTCAAGGTAAGATCTATTGCCAAATGCCTGAGTTTGCATAAACTAAAGAAGCCGTCTCAAAAGAAAAATGAGACGGCTTCCGTATATTTACTGGGGATGATCAATTACTTGTGATCAACAGAATACATGTGAACGATCAGGTCAACAACCTTGTTGGAATAGCCCCACTCGTTGTCATACCAGGCAACAACTTTAACGAAGTGGTCGTTCAAGCCGATACCTGCACCTGCATCAAAGATGGATGTACGTGAATCTGTCAGGAAATCGGTTGAAACGACATCGTCTTCGGTATATCCGAGAATACCTTTCAAAGGACCTTCTGAAGCAGCTTTCATGGCAGCGCAGATAGCTTTGTAAGGGGCCGGTTTCTCCAAACGGCAGGTAAGGTCAACAACAGATACGTCAGGGGTAGGAATACGGAAAGACATACCAGTCAGTTTACCGTTCAGTTCAGGAATAACCTTACCAACGGCTTTCGCTGCACCCGTAGAGGATGGGATGATGTTCTGGGATGCACCACGACCACCTCTCCAATCTTTGGCTGAAGGGGCGTCAACTGTTTTCTGGGTAGCTGTTGTAGCGTGTACTGTGGTCATCAAGCCTTCGATGATACCAAAATTATCGTGTAAAACTTTGGCGATCGGGGCCAGACAGTTGGTTGTACAGGAAGCGTTTGAAACAAAGTTCATCTCCTTGCTGTATTTGTTATGGTTAACACCCATTACAAACATTGGGGTATCATCCTTTGAGGGAGCTGACATGATAACTTTCTTTGCACCAGCGCTGAGGTGGGCCTGACATTTCTCTTTGTCCAGAAAAAGACCTGTTGATTCAACAACATACTCTGCACCAATCTCGTTCCATTTCAAATCTGCCGGATTTCTTTCAGAAGTTACACGGATTTTTTTACCGTTCACGACCAAAAACCCATTTTCAACTGAAACTGTACCTTTAAAACGACCGTGTGTGGAGTCGTATTTCAACATGTAAGCCATGTAGTCAACGTCGATGAGGTCGTTGATCCCAACAATTTCCACATCGTTTTTTTCAACGGCTGCACGGAAAACCAAACGGCCAATCCGGCCGAAACCGTTAATACCAACTTTAATCTTAGACATAATCTATTCGTTTAGAGAATTATAGAAGTATAAAATACCTGTTTAATAATGCAATACAAAGGTAATGATATAAATTCATTTTCTGAATCATTGGGTCACTCTTGGGATCTCTTTTTACAAATTGTTAACGTAAAAGAGAGGTAAAGTAGCGAAAAGCTTTAGTCAAACAAGGGGATAAACAGACAAATTGTCTCCGGCGCATATCCAACGCGGAAAAACAAGGGGAATTACCAAATAAATAGGGGAATCTTAGCGATAGGACCAGGTGCCCGTTTTTTTAGCCGGTTTGGGCTTATAAGTACAACCACAGCTTTTACATTGCACGAAAAGTACGGCTACAACCAGTAAAAGTGAAACTGCTACAAGGGATTTCTTCATCGCACTAAATTCGGTTTACAAAAATCGACAATCAATCAGGAAATGGTTAAAGAAGGGCCAAACGTTGATTTGAATTTCATTGATTCCTTACCAGGAAACCCTTAATCCGCAGAGGGAATAAAATCAGCGCCTTTTCTGCCAGATGTTTGAACTTTTGGCCGCTTTCGGTTTGTAGGTACATTCACTGCTCTTGCATTGCGCGAACAGAATGGTTATCGATAGCAACAGAGAAAAAACAACAAGGGATTTTTTCATCGCAGGATATTTCGTTATCAAAAGTCGAAAAGTCTTTGTATCGTCCAAAATGAGCCGATGACGAGAATTGAACTCGTGACCCCTTCCTTACCAAGGAAGTACTCTACCCCTGAGCTACATCGGCAAAATCAGAGCGGGAGACGGGACTCAAACCCGCGACCCTCAGCTTGGAAGGCTAATGCTCTATCAACTGAGCTACTCCCGCAATGTAATAAGATTAAAGTGCAGATACAGAAAAGTAGGATCTGCGCCATTGGGTGGGGAAAGCAGGATTCGAACCTACGAAGGCGTACGCCAGCAGATTTACAGTCTGCCCCAGTTGGCCACTTTGGTATTTCCCCATAATATTGGTAAACAAAGAACTAAGATGAGCCGAATGTCAGATTCGAACTGACGACCCCGAGATTACAAATCACGTGCGCTGGCCAACTGAGCTAATTCGGCAAGTGGGTAAGCTACCTGCATCGCACCGCTACGACCATCTACCCTTGCTGTCTTCCGACCCTGGGGGAGTTTGACAGGAACTGATCGTGCAGGACTTACCCGCCGCAAAAGTAGGAAAAAATCGTTTTGTACCAAATAAAAAAAAACTTCACCCTGCATTATTTATCGCTTTATGTACACCATTTTAATTTACAGCTAGTTACCAAACCAAAATAATTTGAGCCAATTTCCGGCTATGGAAAGGTTTTGCTAAATTTAGAATATATTTGTTCTTCATTTTGACACAAAACACATTGCTTTATGGAACAAGAACACCAGTCTGTCAACCATTTTTCCATGATGTATGGTCTCTACCTGGGACTGGCACTCATTCTGAATCAATTGACATTTTACATTGCCGGCAATCCATTTTCTGATGTTGCAGGCTATCTGATCTACGTCATAATTATTGGGGGCTTGGGTTATGCCATGTGGACATTTGCGAAGTTGAACACAGAAGAGGGATTGCCCTACTCCAGGGCACTGGGACTTGGTACCCTTATCTCTGTTTTTGGAGGGATCCTATTTGCCTTCTTTACCTACATCCTTTACAAATTCATTGAACCCGGAATGATTGAAAAAATGCTCTCTGTCATGGAGGAAAAATTGCTGGCCCAGGGCTACAAAGACGATTTGGTCGAAAAAATGTTGGGTGTGCAGAAAACCTACATGACTCCCGGCATTATGTCATTCGCCCAGGTATTCTCTGTCACTTTTATGGGCTTTATCGTTTCGCTGATACTGGCCATCTTTTTCAAAAAAGAGCCTGAAAACCCATTTTATGGAGTAGAACAAGAAGAGGATGAATACGAAAATTCATGATGCATTTCGATCTTTCATCCCGCTCTCAAATGACAACTAAAATCATTTAATACCTGACCATGGATATATCCGTAGTTGTTCCATTGTACAATGAAGTGGAATCCTTGCCTGAACTGAATGCATGGATCGACCGGGTTATGAAAGCCCACCACTTTACTTACGAAATATGGTTCATTGACGATGGAAGCACCGATGGATCCTGGAAATGGGTCGAAGATCAGTCCCGTATCTCTGCTACAGTAAAAGGGGTCCGGTTCAGAAGAAATTACGGAAAATCCGCGGCTTTACATACCGGATTTGAAGAAACAACCGGGGATGTTGTCATTACCATGGATGCCGATCTTCAGGATAGTCCGGATGAAATTCCCGAATTGTATCGAATGATCAAAGAGGAGGGCTACGACCTGGTTTCAGGCTGGAAGAAAAAACGGTTTGATCCGCTCTCCAAAAGACTGCCCAGTAAATTGTACAATGCGACAGCCAGCAGGGTGACCGGTATTAGGCTACATGACTTCAACTGCGGCTTAAAAGCCTATCGGAATGAAGTGGTGAAAAGCATTGAGGTGTATGGCGAAATGCACCGCTACATTCCCTACATGGCCAAGCAGGCAGGTTTCGCCAATATCGGGGAGATGGTAGTCAGGCACCAGGCCCGCAAATATGGTACTACCAAATTTGGATTGAGCCGCTTCATCTTCGGATACCTCGATCTGATGTCAATTTCTTTTATTTCACGTTTCGGGAAACGCCCGATGCACCTCTTTGGAACCCTTGGGTCCATGATGTTCCTCCTCGGATTCATGGCGGTGGCCTGGCTGGGTGGGTACAAGATATACCAGCAATTTCACGGGATTCTCATGGAACGGGTTACCCAAAGCCCCTATTTTTACCTGGCCCTCACCTCGATGATTTTGGGTACCCAATTGTTCCTTGCGGGATTCCTCGGGGAACTGGTTTCCCGCACATCCTCCGAAAGGAACCATTACCTTATTGATAAGAAAACAAAGGATAAAGGATAAAGTAAAAAGGATAAAGTAAAGAACGCTCTGATCAATATTTGCATATAATTTATAACTCATAACTTATAACTCAGTGCAAGAAGTACTATCTCACGGAGGCCGCTACTTTATCCTTTTTACTTTATCCTTTATCCTTTCCCCAGCATGGAATTATCTGTATTAAAGGACATTGTCATCATCTTTGCACTTTCGTCACTGGTCAACTACCTGTTTACCAGGATAAAGGTACCTACCATCATTGGCTACCTGCTCACCGGGGTATTGGTAGGCCCAAAATTGATGGGAATCATCAAGGCTCCCCAGGAGATTGAACTGATGGCCGAAATCGGCGTTGTCATTCTGCTTTTCATGATCGGTATGGAGTTCTCCCTGAACCACCTCTTCAAGATTCGGCGCCGGGTTTTTCTGGGTGGTTTTTTGCAAGTCACACTCACCACCCTGCTTACTACTTTACTGACACATGCCTACGATCTCAGTTGGAAGTCCTCGCTCTTTATTGGATTTCTAACAGCACTGAGCAGTACCGCCGTTGTGCTGAAAATCTTACAGGACCGCTCTGAGATTACTTCAAACTATGGCCGTACAGTTCTGGGTATCCTGATCTTTCAGGATGTTTTATTGGTACCACTGATGCTGTTTACTCCATTTTTGGGAGGAGGCGAGATAGATTATAGTGGCCAGCTCTTCCTATTGGCAATAAAGTCGGTATTTATCATCGGATTCCTTTATGTAGGAAACAGATGGTTAATGCCGAAGCTGCTGCATAAAATTGCCATGACCCGCAACCAGGAGCTCTTCATGATGATCGTTTTGCTTATTTGTCTGTCGGTGGCGCTGCTGACTTACCAAATGGGCATGCCGCTTGCCTTTGGTGCCTTTCTGGCAGGCTTGATGATCTCCGAATCAGAATACAGCCACGATGCGTTTGGTAATCTGATCACCTTCCGGGATACCTTTACCAGCTTCTTCTTTGTCTCGATAGGAATGTTGCTGGACCTGAGTTTTGTCGCTGAACATTTTGAAGTGATCATAGCTGCAGTTACGGTTGTTGTTATCTTAAAAATGCTGGTAGGTGCCTTGACCGCCTTTTTGCTCGGACATACTTTTAAGGGGACAATTTTGGTTGGGGTCGCCCTGAGCCAGGTTGGTGAGTTCTCATTTATTCTTGCCAAACTGGGCAAAGACTTTACCATCCTCAATGACTATTTCTATCAGCTTTTCCTGGCCGTGGCGGTAATTACCATGTCAATTTCCCCATTTGTAATTCAGCTCGGTTCCAAAATTTCGGCACTCCTGCTAATGCTCCCCATCCCAAAATGGATGATCAACGGACTCTTTCCACTGAAGCAGATAGATATTCCTCAGCTCCAGAACCATCTCGTGTTAATTGGAAAAGATTCCCGCGCCCAAAATCTTTCCAAGATGGCCAAATATTACAATCTTCCCTACGTTTCCATCGTTTTTGATCCGGAAATTGCCCGTCAACGACAGTTAAAAGGTGAAACCGTCGTTTATGGGGACGCCTTCAACATTCCGATTTTGGAGAAAGCATCTGTCAGAAATGCCCATATCGTGGTGATCTCCATTGGAAAACTCGATGTCCTGAAAGTGATTATCGACAAGGTCAGACAGTTGAACAAACATGCTGCCATCGTCGTCCGCACACGCCACATCGAAGACATTGAGGCGCTTTACAAAATAGGTGCGACACAGGTAATCCCTGAAGAATTTGAGACGGCTATTGATCTGTTCGAGCGGGTCATGGCCAATTTTCTGTTGCCACGAAAGGAGATAGACAGTGCCATTGACCGGATTAGGAGTGATCATTACGGAATCTTTCTGGAGGAGACCAGCGCGACGAAATTTAATATCTCCAAGGATATTCCTGATGTAGAGATCATCCCCATGGAGGTCACAAAAGGAGCACAAATTATCGGAAAGACACTTGCGGGGAGCAGGTTAAGAGAACTATACGGCATCACCCTGGTAGCCCTGAAGCGCGAACAGAAGGTGATCGACCACCCCAAACCTACGCTTACTTTCAACGAAGGGGATGTAGCCTATTTGCTGGGAAAAACTGAACAGATCTCGGGAGTGGCAGAACTTTTTTCAGCAGAATAGACGGAGAGTGCTGTATGCAAATAGTTTTTTCATAGTTTTAATTTCAAAGATTTTGAACAATATTGATTTAAATACCTTTTATAGTTTGTCTGGTAAAAAGCAAAGGAACCGTCCTAATTTTGATGCTTGAAAGTTAAAGTTGGTTAAACCATTTGCCAAGATAGAAACAATTTAATTAATCCAAATTGCACCAATTTGGCTTTCAGTAAGATAAACTGAAAAACTATTTTCTTGATAAAACTCAAATAATTAATAAATTAGATGCATCTGCACTCCAAAATCACAAATTAGTTAATCCGAACAATACCAGACAATTAGCAATTTTCCCAACCAATTTATTTGTATAAAATGGATCAGCGAATAAAAAATATCATCGTCATCATAGCTTTGGTGCTATTTGGTCTGATGGTTTATTATCTCAGCAACATCGTCGCCTACATCCTGATTGCGGCTGTCATGTCCTTAATTGGAAGTCCGCTGAATCAACAATTCCAGCGTATTCATTATAAAAAATTCAGGATTGGCAGAAGCGGGGCTTCTTTTCTGACCATTTTGACTTTATGGCTTTGTATCATTGGCTTCTTTAGCTTTCTGATTCCTTTGGTCGCTTCAGAAGTCAACCAACTCTCTAACATCAACATTCAGGATGTGGTGAACTATTTGAACAACGCATTTGTACAGATACAAACCAATTATCCCAATTTGGTTTCCAACTTTACGCAAAGCACCACACTTGAATCGTATCTTAAAACCCAGTTTTCAGGCTTTCTGAATTTCGGACAGGTCAGTTCTGTCTTCGGATCCATTGCAACCGTCATCGGAAATCTGTTCCTGATGTTTTTCTCCGTCTCGTTTATCCTCTACTTTTTCCTGAAGGAAGATGGGATGTTTGGGAAATGGATTATCATTTTATCCCCTTTAAAATATGAAGAGAGAGTGAAAAAGTTGATAGATTCCATCAGCTTCCTGTTAAAAAGGTACATGATAGGTATGCTGTTTCAAATGCTGGGAGTTATGGTCATATCCACTTTGGGCTTCACGGTCATTGGACTGGGTTTTTCGCATGCGGTTGTGGTGGGCGTCTTTGCGGGATTGATCAATGTCATCCCATACATTGGTCCATGGATCGGTGCGCTCTTTGGACTGGTCGTTGCGTTGTCCAGCAATCTGGATGCAAGTTTTACCGCCGTCACTTTGCCATTAATGGTGATGATAGTTATCGTGGTAATGGTCGTTCAGTTTATCGACAACATGATTTTTCAAACCATTATCTATTCTAACAGCATCAAGGCACATCCGCTCGAAATTTTCTTTGTTACCATGATAGCCGGTACTCTGGCTGGTATCCCGGGCATGATATTGGGCATCCCGGCTTATACCGTACTCAGGGTAATCGCCAGCGAATTTCTGTCGGAATTTAAGGTAATCAAAAGCCTGACAAAACACGATTAGGTAGAGACAAGGCATGCCTTGTCTCTACGGATCAGAAATTTTTAACCTGCTAAAGAAATGCCGATTATTCTTCCAATACCAAATGTTATTGCGGCGGCGAGTAAACCGAAAATTACCTGTCTGAACCCTGAATACCAAACATTCTTCCCTGTGAATAAGGTGATGGCCGCACCAATTATAAATAGTCCGACTGCACTAAGCCCAACACTTAGGATAATCGCTTTCATTCCATTTGTAAACATAAATGGTACTACAGGAATAACTGCGCCAATCGCGAACAGAATAAAGGAATAAACTGCTGCCTCGACAGCTGAGCCTTTCAGTTCTTCTTCGTTGATTCCCAACTCTTCTTTTACCAGAAATTTATGGGCATGGTTTTTATCTTTCATTATTTCGGTGGCCATCTGATTTGCTTGTACTTCAGGGATTCCTTTGGCAATATAGATTAAGGCCATTTCCTGCCTTTCCCCTTCCGGATTTGTCTCCAGTTCGTCCATCTCCAGTTGCATCTGGTTTTCATACAATTCCTGAGAGCTCTTCACTGAGATCCATTCGCCCAACGACATCGACAAGGCCCCCGCCAATAACCCTGCAAGACCGGCTAATAAAACGCCCGCTTGCCCGGATGTTGCACCGGCGATTCCCATGACCAGGCTAAAATTGGAAACCAAACCGTCATTCCCTCCCAATACTGCTGCCCTTATGGCATTGCCACCAACAGAACGGTGTCTGGTTTCGAATTTTGCCAATTGGCTACCCGTAACATTTTCCTCCTTATCAATTAACGCACGAAGGATTTTGACGTGATTGGTCTCAGAGCCGGTTATTTCAAGGTTATTCTTTTTCTTAACCGTAACAATCGCATTGGAGAGGCTTTTTTCGGTGTCCATCAGCACCCCTAAAACATAATCGTACCCAAAAATCTTACCGATCAAATGAATGGTACTGGCTCTCCACGAAGGTTGCATCAAACCCTCTAAATCGATGTTTTCTTTTTTAGCAAAAGCCTCTGCATGACCTTTTTCAATCCCGCTCATTTTTAAAAACACCTTTGCGATGGTTTCATCCGCCTCATGCCCTGCTAGTTTTCGGTACAAGAAGCTAGCGTCAATTTCTGTTTGAATATTGCTTTTTTTCATATATTATTGCTATTCAATTATTCAACAGGCTGCTGATCCGGATGGGCGCTCTCTTCCTCCGCGATTTCCCAGATAGGAATAACCGGAAACAACTTCATCAGAACGGAAATTATCATCACGGCCATGGTGATGGTTCCAACGGTTATAGCTGACTCCACAATAGTAGGATGATAGAGCATCCAGGCATCCGGCACATTTTGTTTTGGCAAAAATGGAGCTTCCATGGTGGGAACCACAATCAACAAACGTTTGAACCAGGCGGCAATCAAAACCACTATGGCAATGATAAACATCGGAACTGGTTTACGCATGGATTTGAAAAGGAGCAGTATCATTGGAATGACTAATCCAAGCAACTGCACACTCCAGAACATAAAGGCATGCTCTCCCACAAATAACTCCATGAGGTGGCGGGCTTCGAATGTCTTCATCTTGTATGCAGGAACCAGGTACTCATTCAGGTTGAAATAGAAATAGACGATGGAAACCAAAAAGAGCAGCCTGCCCATTTTATCAAAATGCTCAACGGTGATGTACCTGCTAAGTTTATAACTGTTTCTGACAATAAACATCAGAATGATAACTGCTGCAGACCCTGCCACGAAGGCGCCGGTAAGGAAGTAAGGCCCAAAGATGGTGCTGTCCCAACCCGGTCGGGTGGTGACCGCAAAAAGCCAGGAGGTAACCGTATGGATGGCAAAGGCTGTGGGTACAATCAGTATCAACAGGATCCGGACCGCTTTCAGCAATATTTTGTATTGCTCTGGTTTGTGCTGGAAATTAAAGGATAAAAATTCGTAAGTCTTTTGGAGCCAGGCCGGGGTATGGCCGATCCTTCCCCTGCTGATGGCCATGTCGGGAATCATGGTGAATATATAGAGCAAAATACTGAGGGTCATGTAGGTGGTCACCACTGTCACATCCCACAATATGGGAGACTGTATCCTGCCAAACATGAAAACATAGGGTAGCCTCTCCGGTCGCCCCATATCAGACACGATAACCAATCCGGCCACTGCCGAGAAGGCAACAGCGATGATTTCAGCGATCCGGCCAATCGGTTTGACCCACTTGTAACCCATCATCCCAAGAACGGCGCTGATCAGCATCCCAACCAAACTCGTGGCAACAAAAAAGACAAAGTTGGAAATGTACATCCCCCAACTGACATAATCACGCAAGCCGGTAACGATCAACCCCTTGTCCAATTGAATGTAATAAGCATATAAACAGACAAATAGAAGCATCGTAAGACTCGACATCCATATTAAAAAGCCCCTGTCGACCCCTACAGGACGCAAAATATCTGACGCAATCCGATCCAATCTTTTGTCTTGTAAAAATTTGGTGTTTACTTCTGATGCCATAGTGGTTTTTCTAAGGTTAACTTTCCCTTTTCATTGATAAATCTGAACAAGCAGCTCCCATTACAATCAAGATTTTCTCCTAACTTCGTAACCGAAATAGTAATTGCAAGCCTGATTCGATCGGATTATACGTAATTCTTATTTGAAAATGATTCTGAAAAGGTGCAAAAATTTATCAAAACTACATATTTTTTTTAAAACGCTACGGTAGATGATTGATTTTCCGACGCTGAAAAAGGAGATAAAAGGCGATTTGTTAACAGACGAATCAACATTAATACTCTATTCTACAGACGCTTCAGCATACAAAGAACGACCAGTTGCGGTTGTTTTCCCAAAGCAAAAGGAAGACATTCTTCGGGTGATTTTATTTTGTAATCAACACAATTTAGGGATTATTCCCCGGACTGCGGGCACATCATTAGCCGGGCAAGTAGTTGGCAGTGGCATTGTGGTGGACTTATCCCGGACCATGACCCAAATCCTGGAGGTCAACAAGCCGGAGAGCTGGGTAAGACTGCAGCCGGGAGTCGTGCTGGACGAACTCAATATTCACCTGCGTCAGTTTGACCTTTTTTTCGGTCCGGAGACCTCCACCTCCAACCGCTGTATGATTGGCGGGATGGTTGGCAACAATGCCTGCGGGGCACATTCTCTCATTTTTGGGAGCACCAGGGATCACTTACTGGAAGTTACAGGTTACCTGTCGGACGGTTCTGAAGTTACATTCAAACCCCTCTCCTACCAGGAATTTAAAGACAAAACAGTTGGCGACAAGTTCGAAAATTCTCTATACCGCCAGATTGAAACGATTCTCTCAGATCCAAAAAACCAGGAGCAGATTGAAACGGAGTATCCCGAAAAAGCGCTTCGGAGAAGAAATACAGGATATGCCCTGGATGAGCTGATGCACTGCGAACTCTTTTCAGACAGCGCCTCCCGTTTCAACTTTTCGAAACTGATCGCCGGGTCGGAAGGAACTTTACTCTTTGTTACGGAAATAAAACTCAACCTGGTTCCGCTGCCTCCCAAAGAGATCGGACTGGTCTGCATCCATTTTCATTCCCTGGAGGAGGCCATGGAGGGCAACTTACTGGCATTGAAATACAATCCCGGAGCCATCGAACTCATCGATGATGTTATATTAAAATGCACCCTTGACAGTATCGAGCAAAGAAAGAACAGATTCTTTGTCGAAGGGGAACCTGCTGCGATCCTCATCCTGGAGTGGGCCCGTGAAACCAAAGAGGAGATAGCGTCGTTGCACCGGGTCCTGGAAAGTGAACTGAGAGCCGCCGGGTTTGGTTACCATTTCCCTTTGGTAACAGGCGAGGATACAAAAAAAGTATGGGCCCTGCGAAAAGCGGGACTTGGCCTGCTTTCCAACATCCCCGGAGATGCCAAGCCGGTGTCGCTGGTGGAGGATACCGCGGTCGATCCACGCGTCCTTTCCCAATACATTGCAGAATTTAAAGAGATCATGGCTGCCCACGGATTGAATTGTGTCTACCATGCGCACATCGCAACCGGAGAGCTTCACCTCAGACCCGTCATCAACCTCAAAGATCCGGAGGGGGTGCTTTTATTCCGTACGATTGCCACCAAAATCGCTCATCTGGTCAAGAAATACAGGGGATCGCTAAGTGGTGAACACGGCGACGGAAGGCTCAGGGGGGAATTTATTCCTGTCATCCTCGGGGCTCACAATTTCGAACTGATCAAACAGGTGAAGCAGTGCTGGGATCCCAGGAATATTTTCAATCCGGGTAAGATCGTCAATACGCCTCCGATGGACAGCTCCCTGAGGATTCATCCCGGTGACAACGATCCGGTTTTCGAGACCTATTTCGACTGGAGCGATTCGATGGGATTTGTTCGGCATGTCGAAAAATGCAACGGATCGGGCGACTGCCGCAAATCTGAAATCATCGGCGGTACCATGTGCCCCAGTTACATGGCAACCCGCGAGGAGAAACATACGACACGGGCCCGCGCCAATTTACTGAACGACTACCTCCGCAGCCGGACCAGCAAAGAGGTATTCGAAAGCAAAGAATTATACGATATCCTCGACTTATGCATCTCGTGCAAAGGCTGTAAGTCGGAGTGCCCGTCGGGAGTGGATATGACCAAGATCAAAGCGGAGTTTTTACAGCACAAGTATGATCAGGAAGGCTCACCCTTGCGATCTAAATTGGTGGCCAATATTGCTTCCATCTACAAATTGGGAACTCCTCTCCCGAGCTTGTTTAATTTTATGGTGCACAATCCGGTCACCTCTAATCTCATAAAATCGGCAACGGGATTTGCCGAAAGAAGAAGCATTCCGGGATTGGCCCGGACGACTCTCAGTAGTTGGTGCAGTAAGAACCTGAAAAAGTTAAATGAACGAATAGAAAATCCAAAAGGATCCCTCTACTTTTTCATTGATGAGTTCACCAATTACAACGACACGGAAATTGGCATCAAGGCCATCAGGGTACTGAACCATTTGGGTTACCTGGTACTGGTGGTTCAGCACGAAGTCAGTGGCAGAACTTTTCTTTCCAAAGGATATGTGCGAAAAGCCACCAAAATTGCGGCCAAAAATGTGGCTATTTTCGGGTCGCTGATTGACGACCAACATCCGCTGGTTGGAATCGAACCCTCGGCTATCCTCACCTTCCGCGACGAATATCCCGATCTGCTCCGCGGAGAGCAGAAAATTGCGGCGAAAAGGGTT
>CAYHQN010000106.1:0-15370 GCA_964358545.1 uncultured Tangfeifania sp.
CAACAGTTCGTTGTTCGAGCCTACCGGGATTGAACATGCATGCCTGTTTATCAGTCAGTTGAAAGACATGAAGCTGCCCCTTCTTTCTTCGACCGTTATCAAAAACAACAGCGGACAAAAGCGGACCGGTGAACTGCTCACCATTGAATATATTTTTGAGTTTCTCAACGCGTACGATTTTGCCAGCGAAGGCAGCGAAGAGATCCAGGAAGAGAACAAACGCCTCATCAATGCCTCCGTTCTGGGGCTTATCTTCGAAAAAATTAACGGGTACAAAGATGGTTCGTTCTTCACCCCCGGATTTATCACCATGTACATGTGCCGCGAAACCATCAGGCGCGCCGTGGTGCAAAAATTTAATTGTCTGAATCAGGATTTACAGAATTTGCAGGATTCACAGAATGTCAGGATTCCAAAAAATCAGGAAAATCAGCGGTATCGGAATCTGGATGATATTTATAATGCCGTTGGACAGGATTTTACCAAAGAACAGGCGAACCAAATCATCAACAGCCTGAAGATTTGCGACCCGGCCGTTGGTTCGGGGCACTTTCTTGTATCGGCGCTCAACGAAATTATTGCCATCAAAAGCGAGCTCAAAATATTGCGCGACAGGGAAGGGAAAACCCTTCGGGATTATCACGTAACCGTCGAAAATGACGAATTGATTGTCACCGACGACGATGGCGGGTTGTTCGAATACAATCCCCAAAGCCGCGAGAGCCAGCGTATCCAGGAAACCCTCTTTCACGAGAAGCAAACCATTATCGAAAATTGCCTGTTTGGCGTAGACATCAACCCCAATTCCGTCAAAATTTGCCGCCTCCGCCTCTGGATCGAACTGCTGAAAAACGCCTATTACAAATCAATCCCTGAAATTTTGCTGGGAACGCCCGTACAGACGTTGCATGCAACGTCTCTACCACCACAATTCCCCGAATTGGAAACCCTTCCCAACATCGACATCAACATCAAATGCGGCAACTCCCTCATCAGCCGCTACGCCCTCGATGCCGACATCAAAAAGGCGCTCAAAAACAGCAAATGGACGATCGACAGTTACCGTTTGGCCGTGATGACCTACCGGAATGCCCAAAGCAAAGAGGAGAAGAGGGAGATGGAAAAACTCATAGCCCAAATAAAAAACGATTTCGAAAGCGATGTGGCCGCCAACGACAAAAGGGTTTTGAAACTCAACAAGGCCAAGGGCGAGTTGTTTGCCCTCACCACCCAAACCACCCTTTTCGACCGCACCAAAGCCGAGAAAACCACTTGGGACAAACAGGTTAAAACCCTCACCGACAACATTTTCAGCCTCGAAACCGAGCTGGAAGGGATCCGCAGCAACAAAATCTACGAAAACGCCTTCGAATGGCGGTTCGAGTTTCCGGAAGTATTGAACGAGGAGGGGGATTTTGTGGGATTTGATGTGGTGATCGGGAATCCGCCGTATGGTGTTTCTTTAACCAGTAATGATATAGAATATTTCAGAAAGAATTATAAATGTATTGTTGGTCATACTGAAATATATTATCTGTTTATTGAACTTGGGCTTTTAAAGATACTGAAGCCAAATCAATTACTTTCTTTTATAGTGCCAAATGCTTGGATGTCGAATAAATATGCAAAGGGAATAAGAGAAATAATCCTATCCTTAGATTTAGCTGAGATAATAAATTTCAATAAAAAAATTGTTTTTGAAGATGCTCAAGTTGAGACTTGTATTTTTAGAATAGAGAATAAAGAAAGGAACAAAGTTGTATCAGTCGGAAATTCTTTTGATAAAACCTTTCCTTTTGATTCGAGTTTTTGGCTGAAAGATGACAATTATTTAATAAATTTTTCAGAGGATAATGTTCTTCAAAGTCTTTTATTGAAGATAAATAGTATTAAAGACACACTTTGTGATTATTTAGATATTTCAAATGGATGTAAACCATATCAAGCTGGTTATGGTAGAAACGATTTGGGTTTACCATTAACAGAAGCTAATGTTAAATCAAGAATTTATCATTCTAATGCAAAAGAGGATGACTCATTCTATTTAGAATTAAAAGGGAAACATATTCACCCTTATATGATTAAGATTTCAAACGATTATCTAAAATGGGGCACTTGGTTAATGTCACCAAAAGATGCAAAGTATTATTTCCAATCTAAAATTTTAATTCGTCAAATAATTGGAGAGAAGTTTATTGCAGCAATAGATAATACAAATTCAATAGCTGATCAAACGTTATACATCTGTGTACCCTTTGAAAATCAAAGCATTTCACTTGAATTTGTTTTAGGAGTTATTAATTCGAAATTGTATGGATTTTATTTCAGAAAATACTATTCTGAAGAAGATGATTTATTTCCTAAAATAAAGGTTAATGAATTAAAGAGATTACCTTTCCAAAAACCAACTTCAATACAAGAGGATTCAATAAAGAGTAAAGTAGTGCAAATAATTAATTTGAAAAATTCTAACCCAACTTCCGACACCACCGCCCTCGAATCCGAAATCGACCGCCTCGTTTACCAGCTTTACGGTTTAACCGACGAGGAGATAAAGATTGTGGAAGGCAATTAAATTGGTGCAAAAAGGTTAAATTTGCAGTATGTATTATCGTCGCAAAATATTGCTTGCCCTGTTGGAGGCTTTTGACAACAAACTCGATAAAATAAGCCTGCAAAAGCTGTTAATGCTGGTAAGCAAACAGCAGTTGAAACCTGATTTCCATTTTGTACCCTACAGATACGGTTGTTATTCGTTCCAGGCGACAGCCGACCTGCAAACCATGGCCAAATACAGCCAGGTAGTCATGCAGTGCAATGATTGGGTAAAAACTGATGCTGAATTCTATTTGTCCGGGCTTAAGGAGCGAGATCGTCAGGCAATTCGCTACATCAAACAAATGTATGGGAACAAAACAAGTGCTGAACTTATTCGCATTACCTATGAAAAATACCCGGAATTGGCCATCAATAGTGTGGTTGCGAAAGAAATGCTTTCAGCTGATAAGTACCGGAAAGTAGTTGAAGCCAGACCCCAATCGAACAAAACGATTCTTTTTACAATCGGTTACGAAGGCGTGAGCCTGGAAGAATATATCAACAAGCTAATTGTCAATGATGTGAAAGTCCTGTGTGATGTTCGTAAGAACTCCTACAGCATGAAGTTTGGATTCAGTAAATCGCAACTCCAAGCTGCCTGTAATGGTGTCGATATTGAATTTGTCCACATTCCGCAACTGGGTATCGATTCCGATAAACGGCAGGAATTGAATACACAGGCAGATTATGATAAACTTTTTTCGCAGTATCGTGCCGATGTATTAACGCAAACGCAGGATTATCAGAATAAATTATTGGATCTCTTAACCAAACATAAACGGATTGCCCTAACCTGTTTCGAGGCAAATATCTGCCAATGTCACCGCTCACATCTAGCCGATGCAATAGTAAAACACCCATCGTTTGCCTACGAATTGAAACACCTGTAAAATGGCAAAAACAAAAGTCCTCATTGCCGTTAAAACTTATCCAACTTTAGCTTCCAAATACGACGAGCTAGTTTGTACTGCCGGTTTCCGGGAAGATGGAACATGGGTCCGCATTTATCCCATTCCGTTCCGTAAACTCGATTACGACAAACAATATAAAAAATACGATTGGGTTGAAATAGATTTAATCCGCAACGATTCTGATTTCCGCCCCGAAAGCCATCGCCCATATTCCATTGAGAATGCCTTTGATATAGTAGGTCATATAGATACCACAAACAATTGGCAACTTCGCAAAGAAATTGTTTTAAAGAACGTTTATACCAACCTCGACACATTGATTGCCGATGCTAAAGACGATTCAAAACGAACTTCTCTGGCGGTCTTTAAACCGACACAAATACTCGATTTTATTTCTGAACCCGTTGAAAGGGAATGGGACAAAACTAAACTTTCCAATTTAAAAGCAAAGGCATTACAGCTCAAATTATTTGTTAATTCCGACAATCCTTTTGAAGTTGTAAACAAGTTACCCTTTAAGTTTTCCTTTGTATTTTCAGACGATAATGGCCGCAAAAGTACCTTAATGATAGAAGATTGGGAAACTGGTCAGCTATTTTGGAACTGTTTGAAACATCACGAGGGGAACGAGAAAAAAGCTTGTGCCGATGTTAGAAATAAATATTTTGACGACTTTGCCAGAACCAAGAATTTGTACTTTTATTTAGGCACTACCCGTAACTTTCACTTCATTGCACCCAATCCGTTTATTATTATTGGAACTTTCCATCCTATGAAGGAAGATCAGTTAAGTTTATTCTGATTCACTGTCGGCAAAAGTGTCATTACAATCGCTATCCGTGGTTGCATACGGAATAATGAGATTGGATCGTTTTCGGACGGAAGGAACGAAGGATGATAAGGGTATTAATAGCGGATTATCTTATTCGAGCGTTGGTGTTAGAACAATTTTTAGAAAGCTAAGAGAAAACTACCCACAAGATTCTGAAAGACTGGTCCCCAAATCATTGATTTTTAACATATCAAATTGTTACTTTTACAGATATGGGTTGACAGAATTTGTGAATAGCCAGGATTCGCATGCAGGCTTGGCAATGGTTCTCTTTACATATAAACGTTAGGGCAAATATTAAAAACAACGCTGCGATTGAAAAATATTATATTGAATTAAATGAAAATAACAATTCCAATTAGAGGTTCTGATTTCGAAAGTGCTTATACAGGCTATGTGTTATTTCTCTCTGAAATAATACAGTTATCAAATAATCCAAAGTTGATATCATTAATCGATGATAAGGTACTATCTGATAAAAATGAAATACCAAGAATTGAAGATATTGTATTTAAGATTGTAGAAGGGAATATTCATGATAATACTGAACCAGAATTTGCTACAAGATTAAACCATAAGCATTCATTTTTTCATACAGAGTGGATTAGTGAATACTTAATTATTGATTTAACAATAAAAGATGAGGATAAATTAGGAGACTATATTAGATTTCTAATTGATTGCTACTTAAATCGTTTAAGCTTATTAATAAATTTGTCCTATTCAACAAATGTTGATTTTTTGCCAGGAGTAATATACACGAATGCCAATGAATATATTGGGAAAACAAAAATAATTATAAGTTCAATTATGAATGCTTATGAGCATTCAAATAAAATAAAATGGCCTGTTATCAAGAATTTGACATTAATGGATACCGTCAATTGGTTTCATAAATTTGATATTCATCCTAATAATCGAAGTAGAAATAATGTTCATAGAGCAATTAACACTTTTTCGCAGCTTTTTGGGAACTCAAAATCAAAGAATTCGGCTGATTTGTTTTGGATTATGTTAGGTATTGAATCTTTATTGGCAGAAGGTTCACAGAGTATATCAAACCAAATAAAAGAAAAATCTATTATAATTCTTGGGAAGCCAGCTGAATACACAAAAAAATTAGGTAAGCTTTATGATTATCGTTCGAGATTAATACATGGAGACATTGATATATTTCCTAAGTTTTATACAGACTATGAGTCATTTGATATTGAGTATGGAGACTATCTAGATTTTGCAGTTTCAATATTAATAGCTTTGATTAGAGAACTGATAGAAAAGCAGAAATCTGAGTTTGAATTTGAGTTGAAATTAAAATAAATACTTGCCCTAATAACATGCGGTCATAAAACATACCGACTTTAGTGGGTTTTAGAGCGTTTCGTCTCTCATCAGCTTTTGTACTGTTACCGTGGGATAGTGACGCAGCTCCGGAGTCTGGCACGTTTCATACCGCCAACTGTTAACTTGAAATACTCTACTTGTAAAAGTTCCTCATTAATAATAAATTTGTACAAAACATTGATATGCAAAGATTAATATCCGATAATATCGAAAGAATTAAAACCTTATGTATGGCTCATAATGTGGAGTCTTTATTTGCTTTTGGCTCGGTCTGCACAGATAGTTTCAATGACAAAAGTGATATTGACTTGTTAATCTCCTTTAAACCTATGGATTATGGAGATTATGCAGACACCTATTTTGATTTGGCAGACAAATTTGAGAATCTATTTCAACGCCCTGTTGATTTAGTAACGGACAAATCTTTATCAAACCCCTATTTTATTCATTCGGTTAACCAAACAAAAACCTTATTATATGGATAAAAACGAAGCTTTAAGGATTAGCAAAGGATATTTACAACGGGTTCAAAATTCTGATTTGGGGTTTTCTGAAGCTTGGTTGTTTGGGTCATATGCGAAAGGTAATCAACACGATAATAGTGATATAGACATTGCAATTGTTCTTAAGGACAATGTAAATCACACTTTTGAAACCGAAGTTAAGTTAATGGTTATTCGTAAAGGTGACGAAACTATCATTGAACCACATGCTTTTACCAAGGCCGAGTTTGACTATAGAACTCCAATTGTTAATCAGATAATAAAATACGGCGTAAGAATTGAAATTTAATGCCCGTAACACCGCTACTGCATTTAGTTTCATCCGCTAGAAATACATCGACCCAATCACAAACGCCGCAAAAATAACCCCTGCAATCCCGTTCATGGTGCCGAAAGCCAGATTGACCCTGCTCAGGTCATCGGCCTTTACAATCAAATGCTGGTACACCATCAAAACCCCGAAAAGGCCGGCGCCCAGCCAGTAAATCCAGTTGGCACCCAGTGTTGCTCCAGCAAGGATCACAAAAATAAAAGTCAGCACATGCAGCAAAACCGATATCCTCAGCGCGGTTTTTACACCTGTCAGTACCGGTATGCTTTGCAGACGGTACTGCCTGTCAAACTCGACATCCTGACAAGCATAAATAATATCGAACCCGCTTACCCAGAAAAATACCACTCCCGAAAAGAGCAAAGGCGCCACGGCAAACGAACCGGTCACGGCCAGCCAGGCCCCGATGGGCGCAAGTGACAATCCAAGGCTAAGCACAAAATGGCAAAGCGGCGTGATCCGTTTGGTAAAGCTGTATCCCAAAACTACAAACAGGGCGACAGGAGAGAGGGCAAAACACAAAGGATTGATCAGGTAGGTGACAGCCACAAACAGCAATGCATTGACGATGACGAAAGTCAGCGCCCTGGGAGCAGAGACCAATCCTGCGGGGATCTCCCGCCTGGCCGTGCGGGGATTGGCCGCATCAAATTTCCGGTCGAGGTAGCGGTTGAATCCCATAGCTGCATTGCGGGCAAAAACCATCGAAAGGATAATGGTGACTAAAAGCCGCCAGAAATGAACCTGGTCTGTGACCATCGTAGCCATAAAAAATCCAATCAGCGCAAAAGGCATCGCGAATATCGTGTGTTCGAATTTAACGAGACGGGAGTAAAGGAGGAGTTTGTTCATAAATAAGTGAACTAGAGTGAGATAGAGTGACTAAAGTGAACTAAAGTTTATTGCGATCAAAAATAACAGATTTTTGTACAAATTTTGCCAGGGATTTCGGCAACTTCCGAACTTGTCGTAACTTTAGTCACTCTAGTTCACTCTAGTCACTTTAGGCAATTATTACCATGAAAGACTTCAAGAAACGTTACACCCTCAATGCGACCCCGCAGGATGTTTACAATGCGATGACCAATCCGCAGATGATAGAAATCTGGACCGGTGAGCCTGTGGTAATGAGCACCGAGCCAGGCAGTGAATTTGAAATCTGGGATGGTGCCATCACCGGCCAGAACCTCGAATTTATCCAGGACAAGCTGATTGTTCAGAAATGGTTCTTTGGTGAAGAGGAGGATTCAATCGTGACCATCAGACTCCATCCCGACAGGAAAGGAACCCTTGTGGAGCTGCACCAGACCAATATTCCTGACAACGCCTACGAAAATATGGTAGAAGGCTGGGACCAGGATTACTTCGGGAACCTCAGGCAGCTTTACGAATAGCCCTCTTTTACCTCGGACTAATCCTCAATCGCATCATATAATCGTCCATCACATAACCTTTGCCGATGTCGGTGACTACCTCGCCGTAGTTTTCGAATCCCAATTTTTCATAAGCACAAATTGAGTTGACGTTCTGCTTGTTAACAGTCAGGGTGATGTAAGGGGCCCCAATCTCCCTGCATCTTGCTTTCAGAAAGTCGATGGCAGCGTGTCCGATTCCCTTTCCGCGCTCAGCGCTGAGGATATACAATTTACTGAGAAATAGTTCGTTGTGCTTTTCGATAATCCCGATATAACCTACAGGCACAAAATCAGTGTAGATCAAAAAATAATAGTTGCCTTCCTGATCCATCTGTGCCAGGATCGATTTTGGGGTCTGGTATTTTCCCAGCATGTAATCAACCTGTTCCTTACCGATTATGGGTGAATAATGTTCCGGCCATATGGTTTTGGCCAAACTTGCTACCAGGTCAACTTGTGATGATGTGGTAACCTTGTTAATCAGAACTTCCATTTTACCTGATCTGAGCTCCTAACTCTCTTTGAAAGGTGTTCATTAATTTTTCCATTGTTTTTTCAATCTGTTTGTCCTGAAGGGTTTTGGAATCGTCCCTTAGCAGGAAACTAACGGCGTACGATTTCTTTCCTTCCGGGAGATGCGCGCCTTCGTAAACATCGAAGATAGAGACTGATTTAAGCAGTTCCCGCTCGGTCCTGAAAGCCCACATTTTGATGGAGCTGAAAGAAACCTCCTGGTCGACCAGCAGCGCAAGGTCCCTCTTCACCTCAGGAAATTTTGGAAGAGGGGCGTAGGAAACTTTCTGTTTCTTGATCGCGTTGAGCAGCAGCGTCCAGTGAATGTCGCCATAGAAAAGGTCGGCAGAGAGGCCGTTTTGCTTCAATATATTTTTACCAGGAATGGCTATTTGCGCAATCTGCCGGTCGTTGAAGGTGTAAATCAGTCCGTCGGCAAAAAGCTCCGAAGAGAATGACTTGATCTGACATGCCTCTGGTGATATACCCAAACGGGATAGTATCTTCTCAACGTAACTTTTGAGGGTAAAAAAACTGGCCGGCTGTGCCTTCGACACCCAGTTCTCATTCTCTTTGTTTCCGGTAATCCAGATACCAATGTGCTCCTCTTCCGAATAATTCTTAACATGATTCGTGTAGGTTTTGGATCCGTCATACATGTAAACATTCCCAAACTCGTACAATTTCAGGTCGGCATTTCTGAAATTGCTGTTTCTGAGTACAGTCTCCAGTCCGCCAAAAAGCAATGTCTGACGCATCACGTTCAGATCCGAGCTGAGCGGATTATAAAGTTTCACGCAATTCTCCTCTTTGAACGAACTGAGATGCTCGTAGTAGGCCGATTTTGTGAGCGAGTTGCACATGATCTCGTTGAATCCGTTTGCCGTCAGAATCTCAGAAACCAGATTCTGCAGTTTCTGTTTGTCTGGAAGGCTGCCATGCTGAAGCGTTGATTTTACAGACTTTCCGGGCTCAACATTGTTGTATCCGTAAATGCGGAGAAGCTCTTCAATGATATCGGCTTCGCGGCGCACATCCACCCGGTAGGGAGGGACGGCAAGTTCAAGGCCATCCTGGTCCTCCGAAACGATTTTAATCTCGAGAGAGGTGAGAATATTTTTTATCTGTCCGGCCGGTATCTCCTTGCCGATCAGTTTGGTAATATTATTATAGCTGACACTTACTGCAAAGGGTTCCAGTATGGCTGGATCAGCCACCACATCAATGATCTCTGAAGCGATCTCTCCCCCTGCAATTTCACATATCAGTATGGCTGCCCTTTTGAGTGCGTAGATCGTGCCATTGGGATCCACACCGCGTTCGAAACGGAAGGAGGCATCGGTATTTAAACCATGTCGTCGTGCTGTTTTTCGGATGTAGACAGGATTGAACAGCGCACTTTCCAGAAACATCTCAGTCGTCTCATTTGTGATACCGGAATCTATTCCTCCGAAAACGCCACCGATGCACATTCCCTCCGATTTGTTGCAAATCATCAGGTCTTTTTCGTCCAGCGAGCGTTCCACATCGTCCAGTGTACGAAATTTGGTGCCGGCCGGCAGTGTTTTCACAACAATAGTATTCCCTTTGATGGCTTTCAGATCAAAAGCATGCAATGGCTGACCGGTTTCAAACAGGACGAAATTGGTGACATCGACCACATTGTTGATCGGCTTGAGGCCAATGACCCGAAGACGGTTTTTCAGCCAGTCGGGAGATTCTTTGATGCTGACTCCTTTGATGGAAACCCCGGCATACCTGGCGCAAGCCTCAGGATTTTCGATGGTAACAGGAATGGTATGGGTATTCGAAGTAACTTTGAAACCATCGACCGATGGCTTGGTGTAGTTAATCTCCTCTGTTTGACGTAAAAATGCGGCCAAATCGCGGGCTACGCCGATGTGCGAGGCACCATCGATACGGTTTGGGGTAAGGTCTACCTCGAGACAAAAGTCGCTTTCTATTTTAAAATAAGCAGAAGCAGGGGTTCCGGGTATGGCAGAAGGATCCAGTACCATGATGCCGTTGTGGTCGGATCCAAGTCCGATTTCATCTTCGGCACAGATCATTCCCGCTGAGACTTCCCCACGGATCTTGGATTTTTGGATGGTGAAAGACTCATCCCCTTTGAACAGGGTGGTGCCGACAGTGGCTACAATCACCTTTTGCCCGGCCGCAACATTAGGTGCGCCGCAAACGACAGGAGCAATCCCGCCATTGCCCAGGTTGACTGTTGTGATACTTAAGTGGTCTGATCCGGGATGTTTCCCACAGGTGAGGACTTCACCCACGACCAGCCCTCTTAGTCCGCCTTTGATGGACTCAACCTCCTCAACACTTCCGGTTTCCAGACCCAATTGTGTAAGGGCCGCGGCAATTTCGTGCGGATTCAGCGATGTATTCAGGTAATCTTTCAGCCATTTGTACGATATGTGCATGCCAATATTTTTTGTTGTTAAGTTGGATATTCCGTTATTTGAGGGAAGATCCGGCCGGATATTCACCGAAAGAGAGCCATTTCTGAAAGATTCTGACGATGATAATTTTTAACGCGACAAATTTAGGCAATTATACCCTAAAGTCAAATTCATTTCTTTGATCCAAGATCACCATTAGAATAAAAAATAAATAATTTTTGGCTAAAATATTGTTTGAATTTAATGAATTACTATTTTGCATCACTTTTCTGACCTTAACAATTAAATACCAAGATAAGTATAACAGATTAAATACTAATAGAATAAAACATTTTTCGCATGGCTCCAAGCAACAAACCTCGTTTGGTAAAAGACTACGATAGGCTCCCGATTGATATCCAGGGGCAAATAAAACTGAACTATCCACAGGGTTTTGCCGGAAGTCTTATTACATACATTGATGCGAAGGGGAAAGTGGTCTCTGCATTGCCGTATGAAACAGACGATTTTCATTACCTTGTCAGGATGACTTTGGCTGAGGCTTACGACATTATCGAGAATGATGAAGATTTTGGCGATGATGGAATCCTGAGGGATGATTTCGCTCTTCAGGGATTTGAGGGGGGCGATGAAGAGGATGATGTGGAAGAGATCGCCGACGAGCCGTTGGAAGATGACGATGACGATGACGATAATTAGAAAAAAGCCGGGAGACCGGTTTTTTTCTAATTACAGATTAAAAATTACAGATTAAAAATTGACGGCAGCTTTCCTTTAATCTTTAATTTGTAATTTTTAATTTGTAATTAAATGAAGAATTTCAGCTTCCTGGTCGGGATGAAACCAATGAATATCCGGATCTTTCCGAAACCAGGTGAGTTGCTTGCGGGCATATTTCCTCGAATTTGCCTTGATCTTTTCAATTGCCTCTTCCAGCGAGCAGTTCCCATCGAAATAGTCAAACAGTTCGCGGTAGCCAACCGTGTTGAGGGTGTTTAATTCACGGTAGGGATAGAGGCTCCGTGCCTCCTCTACCAGACCGGCTGCCATCATTTCATCGACGCGGCTGTTGATTCGGTTGTAAAGCTCGGTCCTGTCGCGGTTCAGGCCTATTTTCAGGATGTTGAACGCTCTCTGTTTTGCCGTTTTTGTGCGCTGGGAGGAGAATGGTTTCCCGGTTGTGTAGCATATTTCCAGTGCATGGACAATCCGCACCGGATTCCGGAGATCAACTTCATGGTAATATACCGGGTCCAAAAGCTTTAGCTCTGCCCTCAATCGTTCAATCCCCTCCTCTTTCATCCGTTCCATCAGTGTTGCCCTTAGTTCGGGATCTACATCGGGAAGGTCGTCGATCCCTTTGCAGACCACGTCGATGTAGAGCATAGAGCCTCCGGTCATCAGGACAACGGGATGCACGGCAAAGAGCTTCTCTAGTCTTTCCAATACCTCGGTCTCGAACCTGGCCGCGTTGTAATTTCCGAAAATGGAGTTGGATTGTATAAAGTGGTGAGGAATTTGTTTAAGCATCTCATCTTCAGGGACAGCTGTCCCAATTTGCATCTCTTTGAACAATTGTCTCGAGTCGCAGGAGATTATTTCGGTTTGGAAATGGTTGGCAATTTTGATACTCAGGGCTGTTTTCCCAACTCCCGTGGGACCGAGCAGGATCAGCAGCGTTGGACGAGTTGTATTGTTCAAAGGTTGAGGTTTCAGATAAATGGACGTTCGGAATTGAACTGGTAAAAGTTCGAAATTTTGTCCCTAAAAAAAAGTGTGAGATTTTTGGTCTTCAGCAGATGAGTGGCTTTCCTTAAACAGGCATCAGATGATGTCGTTCTTGTCGCCGTAAAGTTCAGTCAAATCTTCCAGTTCACCAAGGTCGTTGAGTACACTCATCATTTCGGTGTTCTCGTCCAGAAGTAAATCGGTGTCGTTCTGTAAATTTCTCATTTTAAATTCTGCCTTATTTTTATAAGCCATTTTATCATAAGAATTTGAGCTCGTCTTCATAGTTGATCATTTTTAAGAGATTAACCATCGTTGAAATTTGCTCCTTACGCCGGTCAAATTTATTGCGCAATGAAATAAATTGTTCAATAATTAACTTAAAAAATGTTAAAATTCTAAACAAAATTGGGAGGGTCATTCTATCAGGTGATTAGCTATTGCATAAAAGAGGAATGGCCGGTAATGATTACCAGCCATTCCACTTTTATGCAATATGTTCAATGGCCTTCCTTGATGTAATTGAGACAAGAACCTCTTTTAAACCAGACAATTTGCTGATCGTTGTAAGTATGTTTGGCCAAAATCTCCTGAGAGGTACCGTCGATATGGTGCAGAACAAGTTTCAATGGTTTGCCGGGGGCGAAATGCTGAAGATCAATGATATCGATCCTGTCTTGCTCCTGAATCAGGTTGTAATCTTCCGGATTTGCGAAAGTCAATGCCAGCATTCCCTGTTTTTTGAGATTCGTTTCATGAATCCTTGCGAAGGAGCGCGTCAATACTGCCCTAACACCCAGATGGCGCGGTTCCATGGCTGCATGTTCCCTGGATGAACCTTCTCCGTAGTTCTCATCTCCCACCACGATGGATCCGATCCCTGATTTTTTGTAGGCTCTTGCCGTATCCGGGACAGTGCCGTAACTGCCAGTCAATTGGTTCAGTACAGAGTTGGTATTTCCGTTGAAATCGTTGACGGCGCCAATCAGCATGTTGTTGGAGATGTTGTCGAGATGGCCCCTGTATTTCAACCAGGGTCCAGCCATGGAGATATGGTCGGTGGTACATTTACCACGGGCTTTGATCAGCAGCGACAGTTGTGTCAGATCTTTTCCGTTCCATGGCTCAAAAGGTTCGAGCAATTGCAACCGGTCAGAAGTTGGATCGACCGTTACCACCAGGTGACGGAACTCTTTGGATGGCGGGATAAGCCCGGCGTCTTCCACAGCGAATCCTTTGGCAGGAAGATCATCCCCGTGGGGAACATCCAGCATTACTTTTTGCCCTGATTCATTGATGAGTGAATCGGTAATGGGGTTGAAATCGAGCGTTCCGGCTATGGCAAATGCGGTGACAATTTCCGGAGAAGCCACAAATCCGTGGGTTTTTGGATTACCGTCAGTACGTTTGGCGAAATTCCGGTTGAAGGAGGTCATGATCGAGTTTTCAGGCAGCTGATCCGCATTGACACGGGCCCACTGTCCGATACATGGTCCGCAGGCGTTGGCAAGAACGACCCCGCCAATCGATTCGAATGCTTCCAGGTAGTGATCTCTTTCAACGGTATACCTCACCAGTTCAGAGCCGGGAGTAACCGTGAATTGTGTTTTTACCTTCAGGTTCTTGGCGTTTGCCTGAAGTGCAACAGAGGCAGCCCTGCTCATATCTTCGTAAGAGGAGTTGGTACAGGAACCAATCAGACCGACCTCCATCACCATTGGCCAGTTTTTTTCTTTGGCTACTTTCTTGAATTGGGAGAGCGGTGTGGCTAAATCCGGGGTAAACGGACCATTGATATGCGGTTCAAGCTCAGAAAGGTTGATCTCGAGGAGCTGATCAAAATATTTTTCGGGGTTTTGATAGACGGCCGCATCGCCGTTAAGATGCCCGGCAATGCCGTCAGCCATTTCGGCGATATCCGCACGGCTGGTAGCCCTCAGGTATTTGGCCATGTTTGAATCGTATCCGAAGATCGAGGTAGTAGCGCCAATCTCGGCTCCCATATTGCAAATGGTCCCTTTCCCGGTACAGGAGATGGTGGATGCACCCTCCCCAAAATATTCGACGATGGCACCGGTTCCGCCCTTGACGGTGAGTAGCCCGGCAACCTTTAGGATGACATCTTTGGGTGAACTCCAGCCATTCAGTTTCCCGGTAAGTTTGATACCGATCAGTTTCGGGAATTTCAGTTCCCATGGAATTCCGGTCATGACATCTACGGCATCGGCGCCGCCCACGCCAATAGCGATCATACCCAATCCTCCTGCATTAACAGTGTGAGAATCAGTTCCTACCATCATCCCGCCCGGGAATGCGTAGTTTTCCAAAACCACCTGGTGGATAATTCCTGCCCCGGGTTTCCAGAATCCGATACCATATCTTTTGGAGACATTTGCCAGGAAGTTGTAGACCTCTTTGTTGGTGTTTTCGGCATTTTTGAGGTCGGTGACAGCGCCCTCTTTGGCCAGGATAAGGTGGTCGCAATGGACGGTTGAAGGAACCGCTGCCTCATCTTTTCCTGCCTGCATAAACTGCAGCAAAGCCATTTGTGCCGTAGCATCCTGCATTGCAACACGGTCGGGGTTGAAATTGACATAAGAGGCCCCACGCTCAAAAGGAACCACCGGAAGTTGTTCTGAAAGATGCGCATAGAGAATTTTTTCGGTCAGGGTAACAGGCCTGCCCAATAATTTTCTAAGGTTTTCAGTTTTCTGAGGAAACCCAGCGTAGACCTTTTTGATCATCTCAATATCGTAAGCCATAGTCAATCAAATTAAA
>CAYHQN010000107.1:0-15189 GCA_964358545.1 uncultured Tangfeifania sp.
CAGGCTGATATAGATAGATATTATAAGTAAAAATCATTTTAGTAAAGTAGAAGTAGGCAATCCGGATACTTTTGAGGTAGGTTGCTTTCCCTGAGAAATACCGGATTCCCTGATCAGCATGGTCGCTCCACGAAGTCAGTTCCGGAAATTGCACTCGTGGGGGAGCGCCCCAATCTGGTGCAAACTGCACATCCCAGGAGCCAGTAATTTTCATTGGTTCCGGAAGTTTGGCAACTTCTATTTTGAGAACTTTGTCGTTGAGCGTTTGCAAAGTATATTGTCCTGCCTGAGCTATTAAATATACAAATTTCCCGTCTTTTTGACTGACCTGAATTTTGCTCCCAATATCTGAGGTTATTGTGTTGCCATTGTGCGTTACTTTCACGATCCGGTCTGCTTCAGGCCTGGTTTCAGGAGGGAATACAACGAAAACAGAACCAAATTCAGACATCCGGACCGGCATGCTTGTAACATTTTTCGTCTCCGAATAAATAGCGGGTTTCTCAGTTCGTCCAGTCTCAGGCCACCAAAATTCCGGAGCTCTTTTACTGATCCCGAAGTTGCAGATAGCTTCCACTTCAGCATTCTGTTTATTGGAAACAAAATAGATCTCAGAACCATCTTCTGCTCTGCGGTGATTATATCGAAAAGGTGCCGCGTCTCCACAGGAGAAATCCGGAGGAATGCCCTTGCCATGCAAAATATTCTGAGGTGTTTTACCCCAGATAACACTTCCTTTACCGACCTTACGTTCTCCGGGATACCGGGTATCTCCCCAAAGCCGGTCAACAATTTGTTTCAGCTCTTCTTCACATGTTGGAAAGTTGGTGAGGCCTGGAGTTCTAACGGGGGGAGGTCCAGCAATTACCATTCCTTCGTTAACCAGTTCCTCGATTTTTTTTGCCAGTTTTATGGTCATAACACCGGCCATCACCTGTTCGCCCGCAGAGGGAAGTACCATCAACCGGTATCTCATCCCGTCCGGCAGTACAATCAGTCCGTCTTTGATCGTGATCCTGCTGAAAACAACATCTGCTGTACAACCATCGAAATTATATCCCGGAGGATCAGGCGGTATGGGATTCGCGAAGTCTATGCCCGGAGGGATAAATCGGTTCGGAACTGCTTCAGCCTGCAAATATAGGATATCAGCAACAAATAACCCCTTTTGAAGCATATATTGGCAGCGTGTCAGGTATTCATGCCAGGGTTTGGATTCTTCCCACCAGGTTTGTGTCCTTTCATAGTGAAGCCCCCAAAATGACATGGTCATCCCCGGTTTTCGGTTAATCCAGGGTTGCATGGCATACCGATGGAAAATGAAACGGTTTATTCCGGAACAAAATGCCCAATCACCCTGAGGTTTCAGCAACGCGGGATGGGCCAGCCAGTTTTCGCCCTGATTTGCTGTAAATGCCTCGGATGGAATGATCTTACTTCCATAGATGTGAGCAGCCGAAACCATTGCAGGGGTCCAGGCATACGAACGGAATACTCCTTTGAAACAATCCCCTGATTCACCCACGGTTTCGCTTTCACGCCGGTACCAAAATTCGGTCTGTGGTAAATTAGACTGCCCCGCAACCCTGATTTCATCAAACGGTGAATTATCGATCGCCTCCATTGAAAACACTATTCCATGCCGGTTGGACAACGCACGTAAATGTCCTGCATAATTTTCAGCAATAAGCTCTGATATAGTAAAACGCAGATCATAGAGAAAGCGCTCTGTAATTTCTGCACTACCGATTATCCTGCCTGCCATAGCCGGAAGAAAGGGCAAAATATCATAACCGCACCGCTTCTTAAATTCCTCCGGGAACGCTCTGGTCCAGGTTTGGCCTCCCACTTCCCAACTGTCGACATGCGTGCCAACAAGGGTTTTACCAGTTAGCGGACCGGCGAGCTCCATCATTTCACCTATAAACTTGTTGAAATGTATTTCGACCGCCTCTTTACTCATCTTGTCACATTCCAGCCCCATACCGGCAGCCGGGGCAGGGTGATTGGTTGCGCCCGTTGATCCATGACCAAACCTGATAATAGTCCAGTTCCCGGGCGGCATATCCCAGGTAAGGCGGCCATTAATGAAATGGTTCGTGATGTCAAGTATACTGCTTTGGTTAATGGTGGCGGCTGCCGGAGCAGGATCAATGTTGACAGGAAATACTTTAAACCTGCCAACACCGCCTGTTTTCATGGATGGAGGAGTTGATCCGGCTAAAAATCCGGCCTTTAAGTCAATATTGTCATTTTTATAATCATTGTTTATTAGAGTGGGAAAGGCAATGATTGCTATATCGCGGTAATATTCAGGTTGTTCAGTTTTACTTTTAACAACACTGCTTTCAGCCTTTGCATTCCTTACATTTGGTTTTGGCAGTTCGTTATTGAAGGTTTTCCCACCCTCCACCGTGATTTCAGCATGATATAAATGTTGCATAGAATTTTCAGGGGTGTTCCAGGGACCTCCGCTGCCCGTCCAGCCGGCTCCATCATTCATATTAATCTCGAGCCCCAGCCGGTTTGCCTCTATACAGGCAAAACGAAACATCTCTTTCCAGTTTTCGGTACCAAAAGCCACCTGACCTTGTGGACTACCATCCACCTCCATTATAAGTACGCCTCCAATACCCACTCGCTGCATCGCCTCGAGATCTGCAGTGATCCCTTCCCTGGATATGTTTCCGTTGATCCAGAACCAATATACCCATGGGCGTGCAGTATCAGGCGGGTTCAGAAAACCGCCTGATAAATCATTCAAAGCAGATGCAGTGGCTGCGTTTGCCGGCGACAAATTTATCCAGCAACCAGCCATAATTCCAACGGTACCTCCGACCACTCCCTTTAGAAATACGCGGCGATTTAAAATTTTTCTATATGACATTTATTTTGTCTTTGTGGTCACGCTCAATATTTGAACCGGACCAATCAATCCTGATTTTAACAATTCGGCATCTTTACTATAAAACTTACGTGTCGTAAAAGTATATCTGCCGGAAGTCCTGGCCTGATTGTTAAGCAGCCAGTCGGGCCATTTATTATTCCTGATCCCTTCGTCCGGACGTTGTTCATCTCCGATAAGTCTGTTCGGCCAAAGATTTGCCACTTCTATGTCGATCCGGTTATCTCCTGAAACAATGGCATCGGTAATTTTGACCTGGTAAGGAGCGGTCCATACCACACCCATATCTTTCCCGTTTACCCATACCCGAGCCAGATTGTAAATTTCGCCCAGGCCGAGAAAGATATCTGACTTTTTATCGTCTGCAATTTTTTCTGGTATTGCTATGGTATTGTGATAATTTGCTATTCCTGAATAATACCTGATGCCCTCTTCTGATCTTTTGGTCCAATCTTCCAGCTGACTGAATATCACATTCTTAGGCCCTCCCCATTTGGGCTCAAATGAAACATTCCATGGTGTCTTTACTTCCATTAAAACTTCAGGTTGAACAAAGTTTTTTGTCCCTGTTACGTCTGAATTTTTAATTTCCCCTCCTCTTTTGAAAATGATAAAGAAGCTTTGATACGGTTCAAATTGAACCGGTATCTGCATTCGTTCATTCTGAACAACAAATTCTGGAAGTTGCCTTGTTTCACCGGTCAGAGGATCCCATAATTCAGGTCTTGCCTTGCTCACGCGAAAGGTACACAGAGATTTTACGAGCTCATTGGTTTTATTGGAAACGAAATAGATATCCTTATCCGGCTGTGTACGATGGGTATAGCGAATTGGTCCTGTTGATTCAAAATCCTCCGGAAGGCCCATTTTCCGTAGTAATCCGGCAGTAACATCATAGTTTGGGTACAGCTCCGGGAGTTTGATGTTTGAAAGTACTCTACCCCAAATAATCTTTCCTTTACCAACATGAAGCTCCGAAATTTCGCCTGGGCTAACTGAGCTGCCCCACATTGACCTGGCTTTTGATGCAACCAATCGGTCACACTCCGGATAATTTACCAGACTTGGCGATTTGCGCGGAGGATTTCCAACGATGACAGCACCCTCTTTTACCAATGATTCAATTTTGTCCAGCAAGGAGGGTGTCATGGTTTCCGCGGCAGGCAATACCAGCAAACGATAAGTTGCTCCTCCCGGGAAAACGATCCGGTTATCTTTTACTGTTGTGGTGTGTAATTGAGATGGCGAACATCCGTCAAAATTATATCCTTTCCTGTCGGGAAGTATCTCGTCGCCGGTTAATGCAGAAGCGGGGGCTCGAAATACATGAGGAGCTCCCTCAGGTGTCAGGTAAAGAATGTCTGCTTCCGTCCTCCCTTGCCGCAGAATATGAGAACAGCGGGTGATGTAACGGTGGTAACTGTCGGCCATCGGCCACCAGGTCTGACTCCTGTCCCAGTGGACACCATAAGGCCCCATGGTCATCCCAGGCTTCAGATTGTCGTCGAGGTACTGATGTTGAAAAGTATGATAAACGAACCTGTTTATTCCGGAAGCAAAAGCCCAGTCTCCCTGATTTTTCATGGATCCCGGATTTTGTTTCCAGTCTTCTTTGTGGGCTGTAAAGGCTTCTGCAGCGACAACAGCCTGACCATTTACATGGGCGATGGACGCTGCCTGAATACAGCTGAATGATGAGTTGAATCCATAACCCTTGCTCCAGAATTCACACATGGGAACATCAGCAACGGCACCCAATTCCATATCCGCGGTTGGATTCATATCGTAAGGCTCGATGGAAAAGCCCAGGTTATACCTCTGTCCGTATTTTTTAAGGTGCTGAGCATGGTTTTCAATTACCAGTTCCTGAGCTGTCTGCCGCAAATCCCATAAAAACCGTTCACTCTTCTCCAGATTTTCCACAACCAATCCTGAATAGACCGGATAATATTTTAGGGGATCGTATCCTCTTTTTTTTTTAAATTCTTCCCTGAATTTCGGACTCCAGTTTTGCGCGCCCATTTCCCAGCTATCCATGTGGAGCATCTTTAGTCCCCCTTGCAGATTCTTGTCCGGAATTCCAATTTTCTTAATCAGCTTGCCGATGAAATTAGCCAAATGCGCATTGATGGCTGTCGTATCCATTTTATCCGCTTCGAAACCAAGTCCCGGCATTGGAGCAGGCCGTGTAACGGCTCCATTGTTTCTACTACCAAACCTCATGATGGTCCAGTTACCGGGGGGAACTTTCCAGTTCAGCACTCCATCAGGCTGGAGTAGCTTGCTAAGGTCAATTATTTTCACGGGGGCAACAACCGAATTTGAAGGCAGTTCTTTATAGCTTGCCAACGATGGTAAAAATTGTTTGACTCCTTCTTTCGAAGTGTATGGTTCGCGGTAATAGAGTGCTTTCTCATCAATATCCTCAATTTTAAAATTACCGGATGGTGTTGGAAATGCAATTACTGCAACATCTTCATAATAATCCAACCATCGTTTTTTGAGTTCAGGAGTAAAGCCTCCTTCACCGAAGGATGGTTTCCTTGGATCCGGTTTGGGAAGGACTATCTTCTCTTTATCATTTCCTGAAACCTGAATACTGGCCGAAACCAGATGCTGCATGGATTCTCTTCCTTCTACCCATGGACCACCACTACCCGACCATCCCGGGCCAACACCCAGCGTTATGGCAATTCCCAAGCGTTCGGATTCACGCACTGCATGCGTAAACAAATCCTGCCACTGGTCGCTCAAAAAATCAACCGGACCACGTGGAATCCCTACATTAACTTCAAGAAAGATGAGATTGCCAATCCCTACTTTTTTCATTGACTCCAGGTCTTTAGTCATGGCCTCTTTCGACATATTGCCGTCCATAAAATACCAGTATACGCCAGGCCGGGCAGCATCCGGCGGATTCCTGAATTCGTCTTTTAGTTTATCTGCAGATGTTGTCTGACAACTCAATTTTGTTAAAGAAATAATTAATATCAAGGACGCCAGGAAGATGAATTTTAGCGAATAGAATTTTTGTGTTTCCATTTTTAATAGTATATTTTGGTGGTAAAATCATCACACACACTCTCTATTCTCTTACTCCTATCCAGAAACAAGAATGATAAGGTTTTAAATTTAAGGAACCTTTGGTAGTCGATGCCCGGGTTTTATCGTTGAAAATCTTTTCAGTATTTAAATCCTGAATTTTACCTGTGTGCGGATCCCATTTCTGCAATTTTAAATTCCCGCGAAGTGTTACAAGAATGTTTACATTTTGACCTCCAATATTTGCAAAATAGTACATTTCCTGCCCGTTAATAACCTTATGGATATACCGGACATCTTCATTTATAGGGTAATCTACATCGAAGTTATCCATGGCTTGAACCAGAGCCTCCTTTAAATTCTGACCATTAGGCTGACGAACGAAAACGGCTTTTCCTCCCTTTTGTCCCATATGAACAATCCCGGAACTATTCTCACCTTCAGGAAAAAGCTTTTTTATGATTTTTATTACTTCTTGATTTTCCCATTTTCCCACTGCCTGGGATGGAAGTCTGGTCGTGAAAATTATAGTTCCTCCCTGTTCATAAAATTCATTTATTTTCTGAAGGTTACTTACTGAAATTGTTTTGCACGAGGGAACCATTAAAACGCTGAACTCCTCTTTGTTGATTCTGTTTTGAAGGCATAATTTTCTGCCAACTACCGGACATCTTTCATCAAGTACTTCAGGATGAATAAACGTAAAATCTTTACCAACAAAATTGGTAAGCAATTCGGAAACATCAATATAATCCGTAAAAGGAATATCAACCCCACCTTTATAAGTGTCTATCGGGCCATCGAAGAAGTGATCTGCCTGTAAGGATTGTATAGGGTATAAAATAGCTATGTCGGCTACATGTTTGGCGTCTTTTTGCAACACGAAATTCAGTCGGGACAGGAATTGGTTAAACACCTTCAGGCTATCGGCATACAGCGGGTTTCGGTTCGACAATTCAGGTTTAAAGGTGACGTTTTTAGTATCATACCAAACTGCATGGGCAATAAGCATATTAATTCCCTTGGCATATTGATCCATAGCGATGGAGAAAATATCGTTCCAGTTCAGATCCTTTTTGTTGCCAAAGGTTCCCATGGCACCGTAAGTTTCCGACATGACCAGTGTGTTGTCCCAATTGTTCGCTGCCGAACTTACCAGTTTGTAAAATTTTTCAGCCGGCCGGTTTCCTCCGATTTTATCAATCCCAGGAATTCCTAGATATTTGAATGATTTCAAATAGTCACCGGATATGCTTACCTGATTGACAACTTCTTCCTGATCCTGATGGCCGGTGGCTGTAACTCCATGCGCTACCGACCAGTCATTTACCTCTTTAGTAAAACCTTCGGCGTACAATTCAGCCCGAAAGCCAAAAAGATAGTTTCGTGCTGACTGTGTTTCTGGTCCAATATCGTACCAGAGTGAAGGGTACAAATTATTGGGACTGAAACCAAATTTGTTTTCGAATTTCGAATTGAATTTTCCAGTCCACATGCGCCCCTTAGCCCGGTACATGGTCGGTTCATCAAAAAATGTCCCGCCAATTACTGTCCCGAAATAATCCCTGAATCGTTTGTAATATTCTTCATGGGTCATTTTAATAAAATTCCTGACGGCTTCGGGGTCAAGATAATCTGCAATTTTGTCCGGATCATTTACGCAGGTAAAAATCATGATTTTCCAGTTGCCTGAAGGAGCATTCCAATTCAGAAGATCATTTGAAACGTGATTGGTTAGGTCGATTCGTTCCAGTGTATTCTTTTCCATTGCAACAATGCTCATTAATTTACCCCCAGGAATACTTTTAGAATAACTGACAGGACCAGTAACATCCTCTTCCGCTTTATCCAGACGTTTAATCGTTTGATCGGGGTACTTGAGTCCGAAGCGGGGAATACCGTCTCCATTATTTAACCCAATACCACCACTTGGAAAACCATATTCATCATACAGACACATTGTCAATCCCAACTCTTTGGCCTTTTCAAGCGCTTTGCCATATAACTGGAAGTAGTCTTCTTTCAGATATTCTGGTTTAAAGTTTTTGCCAAATGGCAATATCCCAAAACCCCCGTATCCGCACAGATCCCTGAAATCCTTCATCTGTTTTTCGATCCCTTCAATTGTTACGGTTGTATTGTTCCAAAACCAAAGAGGCCTGGGCCAGAATTCAATGGAGGGTTCTTTAAATTCCTCTTTAGACAAGGCTTGTCCTAAAACATTAATTGAAAGAAATAAATAACAAATTGACAGGATAATTATTATTGTTGCCTTCATTTGGTATGTTTTAATTTTCGATTCTGAATGAATATTTTCCCGATCCAACCTTACAGACCAATTGCCCATCCTTTTTTGAAATAACCTGGATATCCCTGACTTCAGAAATAGGACGACCTCCTTCTGAAACCATTGAACCGGATGCCAACTCTAAAGTAATCAATGCTGTTGTGTTTACCGGAATCTCAACCATACAGATCACACTTTTATCCTGTCTGTTCCAATTACATTTAATCAGGCCATATGACGAATTATAACTTGCTGTTGCGTGAGAAAGTCCGGCAATCATATCTGGTTTAATGGTTATTTCCTTATACGCCACTGAATTTTCAGATTGTCCAATCCCTCCCAAACCGGAATAGAACCATTCCATCAGATGCCCAAGCATCAGATGATTATTGGAAACATTTTCAAGTGCCGGCCAGGACTCTGTGAGGGCAGTTGCACCTTTAGACAATTGAAAACCGTAACCAGGGACATCGTTACGATTATTCATTTCATAAAGCAACTGAGACTTTCCGCCTTTTGTCAAAGCTTCAACCAAATAATGAAAACCAACATCCCCGGCGGTCAATGCTTTGCCGTTCGCCCGAATAGAGTCTTCCAAATTATTTATAACTATCTCACGATATTTCAGATCAACCAATCCCACACTGTATGGCATCGCCATTGATGTTTGACTTCCTGTGGCAATAACGCCTGTTTGCCGGTTAAAAAATTTATTGTTAAAACTGGTCTTCACACTATCAGACCATGCTATAATATTCTGTTTGTCAGCATTCTTACCAAGTACGCCTGCAATTTTTGCCAGCAATTTTAAATCGTAAAAATAGATGGCAGTAGCAGTAAGAGATTTTGGTGTCAGTTGAGACTCACCAGGTCGTTTTGGTCCCATATCGAACCAGTCTCCCAATCCATGAGAAACGATGTTATGATCAGATTTACTCTTAAGATAAGAGACATACCGCAACATCATCGGCCACGATCTTTCGAGTACAGTAGCATCACCATACCATTCATAAAGCAACCATGGCAAAATTACTGACGCACTTCCCCACTCTGGTGAGTCACGAAAGCCGCCGCCAAATTTCACAAATTCAGGAGCAATATCCGGAACCAATCCTTCAACTGTCTGGCTTTGGATCATGTCATCTACCATTTTTGAATAGAAATGGGAAATATCGTAATTGAAATGGATGGAATTGCCCATGAGTTGGGTTACCTCCAACCATCCCAATTTTTCGCGATGCGGACAATCAGTTAATACACTCTGGAGATTACTTCTTATAGACCAATCAATTAATGAAAATATCCTGTTAAAAAGTTCATTTGAGCATTCAAATGTTCCCGATACAGGAGTTGAATTCCGGGTGTGCAACATTTTTAGATCAACAATCTCCGGAAGGTCAGATTGGGAATCTGTTTTTTTGGGAGAAGCTCCTTCAACCTGCACGTACCTGAATCCGTAGTAAGAAAAACGAGGTCTCCAAACTTCTTCTCCATCTCCTTTTAAAATGTATGAGAAATAATAAGGACTACCTGTTGCTTTCTGATTTGCAAATTTGTCTTTTGTGATTAGCTCGGCAGGGATCAGGCGCACTTCCTGCCCTTTCTTCCCCTTGATCTTCAACTCTATAATACCCGAAGCATTTTGACCGAAATCGTAGAGAAATGCATCGGGTTTTAATTCAAATACATCCTTTACATTAAAGCTGTTCATCACTTTAAGAGGATAGTCGGTCTCTGCAGTTAATGTCCCTGCCGGAGGCGTGACTAACAGTACATTTCGCCAGGAAGAATCATCAAATTCAGGTTTGTTCCAGTTTTGCTGTTCAAGCCTGGCATCATAATCCTCTCCTCCATAAATACTGGTATAAGTTACTGGCGACGGGAAGGTTTTCCATGATTGATCGGATACAACATTATCTTTCGTTCCGTCGCTATATTCGATTTGCAATCGGCAAAACATTTTGGGCATTCCGTAAGCAATCACAATTTTGCGATACCTTTCGCGGTTGATATTGTAAAAACCATTGCCAACGATAGCGCCTATGCTATTCTTTCCCGAATTCACCATTTTGGTAACATCATAGGCATTGTAAAAAACGGTCTTGTCATAAGCGGCCCAACCCGGAGCAAGGAAACTTTCGGAAACTTTCGCTCCATTGACAAAAGCCTCATAATGACCCAGACCACTTATAAACAGTGTTGCTGAAGAAATGTTTTTCTGAACAATGAAATTTTTTCTAAATAGCGGAACTACAGTTCTTTTAAGTGCTTTCTGCCCCTGGTCATTACCATTTCCGTGCACACCGGGAACAAGTTTCAATTCGGCCGGCAATTCTTCATATCCTATCCATTGTGCCTTTCCCCAATCACCAACAGAAAACAGACCGGTTTGAAAAGTACCTGCGTCACTCCATTCAGATTCCACGCCATCCTGATTCCACACCTTTACTTTCCAAAAATACTTATGTGCCGGATTCAGTCTTTTCCCATTGTAGTTAACAAGGATTGATTTATCCGTCACCACTTTTTTCGAGTCCCAGATTTTGCCCTGCAAATTTTTTACATCATCTAAATTATCAGCTACCAATATGCGGTAAGCAGACTGGGTCTGACTTCTTAATCCCGATTGCAGTTGCCAACTTAAATTTGGGATGGTGGTATTAATTACTGCAGGATTTTCTGTATGATTGCACAGCAATTTAACTACTTTAATCCTGTTATCTGACTGACTGAATGCGGATAACGACAGCAAAAGCACTGATATGATAATTTGAAAATATTTCATATACTCTATTAATTTGTTTTTCATTTTCCGTACGTAACCCTCAGTTTTATTATCATCTTCTTTGGGGAGCTTTTGCTCCTGAGGATTTCATAAGTAATAAAAGATGAGAATTATTAAAATAAATCCTTTAAATTTGGAGTTGAATCGATTAGATTCAAACTCCAAATTAACCCAAAAACAAAACTATTAACCACATTAATCATTTTTTAACCAGGGAAAGAAAGCCCATGGCACAATAGCAAACTAGTTTACCTGTATCAAATCAAACGGCTCCATCATTCCGTAATCCATCAGGAAATATCCGGAGGCATCCGGTGCTTTTTCCGGGGCAAAATTCCACGACCCCGGTCCGAAAATTGAGCCTTCGTTTTTCTTGTAGAAGAATCCGAAAGTGTTCTTTAAGCTTCCGGTTACTTTGATGGTAATGTCATTGGAGCCTTCTTTAAGAAGCGAAGTTACATCCAGCTCATTCGGCTGCCAGGCAATCAAGCCGGCGATTTGACCGTTTACCAACACTTCTGATACAGAACCATTCCAGCGATTCAGCTTCACTTTAAAGGCTGTCCCGGCCTTTTTGGCCACTGAGTAAACTTGCGTGTAAGCCACTTTCTGAGAATAGAATGGCAAACCGGCTTCACGCCACGAACCTAATGTTTTGATATTTCCGTTGGAAATCTCAAAGCCTTGTTTGGCAGGTTTCACGAGAAAATCGCCAATAAAGTATACAGGCATCACCTCTGCCAGTACATGCATCCGGGGTGCTTTCAGTGTCAGGGTATTTTCCCCGGGTTTCAGATATTCTCCGACAACAAAAAGCGGAAAGCTTTTATCGATCCAATAGCTGCCTTCGATCTTCGAAATTTCTTTCCCATTGATGCTCACCGACCACAATTCGGGGCGTTCTACAACCGCACGAATCGACTTCATCGCTTCAGCACTTAAATTTGGATTTATCTGGACATGATAGCTGGCCTCAAACCACGAATCGGCCGTAAACAGCGAATCAAGCGCCAGGTAAGTCTTTTTATACTGAATCTTATGCTGCCAGGGATTGCCCATTTCAACACCGTTTTCGTTGAACAATCCAATCAGCGCATTCATAAAATAGATGCCCTTTTTATCCGCCTTTGCTGTTTTCAAGTCGAGGTAATTCACCATCATAATGTTGTCAGACTCACGCTTCACAGTAACTTCTCCGGCTCTTTTAAGGATCGTTTCCGTTCCTGAGGCCAATGACTCTTGAGCCTCATCAGATTGATTGTCGGAAATTGTAAACAGAGCACTTCCAACAGGCTCAAGATTAATTTGGAATGACACTTTCCCATTTTCTGCTTTTGCCGGATAGCTATATGCTTTCCCGGTGACTAAATCGAGTTTGGAAACGTATTTTCCCTCCATGGTAACTTCAGAGCTGGTCTTTTTCGTTTGGTGAGAGTTAACCACAAACAAAATCTGCCCGTCACCAAGAATCCTGCGTTGGTGGTACAACATGCCACTTGTGGCATGATCAACCATTGTAAAGTCATTGTGGTTGAGTAATTTCAATGCTGCATCATCTGTCAGTTTTTCGGTAATCGTCCACTGATCACCATATTTGGCTGCCAGTTCTGTTACTTTGGATGATTCAGTCGCATCCACCATTGACACATTACGGTTAAATGACAGCACTTTGCCTCCATTTTTGAGGTATTTCTGCAATAAGTTGAGCGTATTTTGGTCGATGGTTTCCATTTCAGCGGGAATCACTACGAGCGAATAGTCACGCTGACCTACCTGAAGCGTCTTGCCTTTTACCCTCCCGAGGACTCTCAGTACGTTTTCCGAACCTAGATCATATTCAATATGCTGTTGTTCCATGCGGTAAACGAAATTTTTGAATCCTTCGCGAATGGTTTTGATGGCCGGATTTTTATTTCTCCGGGCGAAATACATCCATGCCGTTGTATTCGGCTGTAATACCAGTGTTTGGTTAATTTGCTGGCCTGATGCCATCGCCATTGAAATACGGCCAATATAATCGCCCATCAATTTATAATTTTCCCACCAGGGCTCGTGGTAAGAAAAGGACGGCGGGTAGTCGAACTTGCGTACGCCTTTCAATGAATAATAGGACAAGTGCTGATTGACAAAATTTACCCCTATTACACCTTGCCAGTCGACAAGCCGTTTCTGAGTTTCAAAATTCATTTCCCAGCCGCCTCCACCGTAAGTTTCGCTTAGCGTTCTGGTTCTACCGGCCTGACTGGCAGCGCTCCGTAGTTCGCGCACGGCTCTGTCGTTACCGAATTGACCGCCCATCCCGGCAGTATCCAGCGTGTTTCCCAACATATCAACACCGGGTTGCTGATGCCAGATATAGAATGACGATTCATCAGAACCTTCTGTTGGTTCAGGCCAGCCGTGTTCCCAATAATGACCGGTCCATTTTAGGTGATTCTCATCGCAGTATTTGCTCCAGGGTTTAGCCCAACGATCCACAAAAAGTTCGAGAATCAATTCATAATAATCGTGGCGAATTTTCTTCCAGTTGCCAGTTTCCTCAACCAACGAAGGAAGGTTCACTTTCAAGTCGTATCCCCAGCGTTTCTGAAAAGCATCCCATAAATCGGGTGTCCAGCGTAGCAGGGAGCCCTTCGACATAGCTGCCTCAAGATTGGGTTCATCGGTAAAAATACCCATTAATGTTTGTCCGAAATCAGCCTTGTTCTTCTCATAACCTTTGGTCATGGTGAGCTCCATAAATTTATCCGTTACGCCCTTATATAAAAGGTCAACGTACGAAAAGCCGCCGTACCACGGCGATTTGGCAGGATAAGTTTTCCGGAAGATGTAATACGTTCCCTGTTGCCCTTTTTCCTGTTCTATGGTTGGGGTGATATTTACAAATCCGGCATCGGTCTTTTTCAGAACCAATGCCACTGTATCCGAAACTGTCAGGTTCAGCTGCTGCTGAATTTCCATACTTAGACCAGTACCATGTTTATACGAATCGGGCATTTCAGCAGGAACATGTCCACCGGCAAAGCCTGATGGATAAGAGTTTTCGTCATAGATCCAGACCTTCATGCCTAATTCCTTTCCCTTCTGAACGGTGTAGTCGAACAGTTGAAACCAGTCTTCCGAAAGGTATTCTGTTAGCAAACCCGGGCGCGGATGCACAAATACACCACCAATTCCGGCTTTTTTAAATTCTTTCATCTGAAAGTCAATCCCTTCTTTGGAGATCTGTTCATTCCAGTCCCAAAGAGGTGCACTCCGGTATTCTGATGGCGGATCGACAAACAACTTTTTGAAGTCAGTAGTACTGTTAATAAAGGGATCTGTTTCTGCTTTTTTCTCCGGAGAACAACCGATAAGAAGGATGCTCAACAAAATAAATAATCCAAAATTTTTCATGCTAACGGTGTTTGTTGGTTATTAATACGATATGTTATAAGTGATATAGTTATTTAGCAGATATTAAGATACCTGGATCTACTACCACATGTTCCTCTGAAATTATTCTTACTGGTCCCAGTAAACCGGATTCTAAAAGAGGGGAATCCTTTTTCCAAAGTTTCCATGTTGTAAATGAATATCTTTCAGTAGGATTGGATTTGCCTTCAGTAATCCAACTGGGCCACGAAAGTAGAGAACCTCCATTGGTTTTATTGCGTTCACTTGAATCGGGTATTTGTTCATCTCCAATCATTCGGTTCACCCATAGATTCACTACTTTTAGTTCAATAGTGTTTGTGCCAATTTTTACCGCATCGGTAATATCAAAACTATAAGGCACTTTCCAAAGGATGCCTAAATTTTTACCGTTGACTTTAACTTCTGACATGATTTCAACTTTCCCTAAATCGAGTTTTAACTTTTTATTTTTTCCTAACATCTCTTTTGAAATAGAAATATTCTTGCGGTAAACAGCTGAACCACTATAATATTTGATGCTTTGTTCCGGGTGGTTTGACCATGAAATCAGTTTATCAAATGTTGTTTTCGAGGGAGAGCCCATCCCATTCATAAAACTAACTTCCCATGGTCCTTTTATTTCCAAAGGTTGTGCAAGGTTTGTTATCTCGAAATTATGATTCTTGCCATCAGATGTTGTCAGATTATATTTCCCGGATTGACTAAGTATCTGTCAAGAAATAACCTGTTCGCAATTTGGTTTAATTCTATAGT
>CAYHQN010000108.1:0-15074 GCA_964358545.1 uncultured Tangfeifania sp.
GTCACCAAATTCCTTTAGCTGTTTTTCCGTTTGGAAGATCTGCGTGTCGGCCCGATTGCTTTTATCCACCTTTTCCTTCATCTCTTTATCTTCAACGGCATGCTGCCGGGCCTCATCCTTCATCCGGCATATATCTTCATTAGAAAGTCCGGAGGGGGCTTCAATGCGAATCTGCCGCGATTTATCGGTTAACTGGTCTTTCGCAGTCACATGCAGAATTCCATTGGCATCAATGTCGAAGCTTACTTCAATTTTCGGAATGCCCCTGCTTAATGGCGGAATTCCATCGAAGTGGAACCGGCCGATGCTCTTGTTCTGGTTAGCCATTGGCCGTTCTCCTTGTAATACATGTATTTCTACCGAAGATTGGTTGTCGGCAGCTGTAGAAAAAAGTTCTGATTGCCGTGTAGGAATCGTTGTATTGGCTTCGATCAGCCTTGTCATCACACCACCCCGGGTTTCGATGCCTAGTGATAGCGGGGTAACATCCAGCAACAATACATCTTTCACTTCGCCGGAAAGAACCCCTCCCTGTATGGCAGCGCCAATTGCAACAACTTCATCCGGATTTACACCTTTGGAAGGTTCTTTCCCGAAAAAGTCACGAACAATTTTTTGAACGGCAGGGATTCGGGTTGATCCGCCAACGAGAATGATTTCATCTAAATCGGAGGCATTCAACCGGGCATTTTTAAGTGCCTGCTGGCAAGGTGGAATGGTTGACTGCAACAGGCTATCGACCAGTTGCTCAAATTTGGCCCGGGTAAGCTTTCTCACAAGATGCCTGGGGACACCGGCAACCGGCATGATATATGGCAGGTTGATTTCGGTTTCCACCGAACTGGATAATTCGATCTTTGCCTTTTCGGCCGCCTCTTTCAACCGCTGAAGCGCCATGGGGCCCTTAAAGAGATTCACACCTTCGTCTTTTCTGAATTCATCAGCTAACCAGTCAATGATAACCTGATCAAAGTCGTCGCCACCAAGGTGAGTGTTTCCATTGGTCGATTTCACTTCAAAAATACCATTCCCGAGCTCGAGTATTGAAATGTCGAAAGTTCCGCCGCCAAGATCGTAAACTGCAACCTTAATATCTGTGTGTCTTTTATCCAAACCGTATGCAAGTGCGGCTGCGGTAGGTTCGTTGATAATACGTCTGATTGTTAACCCTGCAATTTCACCTGCCTCCTTGGTCGCCTGCCGTTGCGAATCGCTAAAATAAGCAGGAACGGTAATCACCGCCTCAGTAATCTCTTGTCCGAGATAATCTTCGGCTGTTTTCTTCATTTGCTGAAGAATCATAGCCGAAATTTCCTGAGGCGAATACAATTCCCCGGTAATGTTTACGCACGGTGTGTTATTTTCACCTTTTAATACCTGATACGGAACCCTTCTAATCTCTTTCTGAACCTGATCGAAGGATTCGCCCATGAATCGTTTAATCGAGAAAACCGTATTCCCCGGGTTGATAATGGCCTGACGTTTTGCCGGGTCACCAACTTTACGCTCACCAAAATCAGTGAACCCAACTACCGATGGTGTTGTTCTGCGTTCTTCGCTGTTCAGTATGACGATCGGTTCATTACCTTCCATAACGGCCATACAGGAGTTTGTGGTCCCTAAATCTATGCCTATTATTTTACCCATTATTTAGTTCTCCCTGGATTCTGTTTAGATATTGTTGCTTACATCAAATCGCCCAGTGGACCGAGATTGATATTTAAATCGCGATCGGTGAGGTTAAAGTGTTTTTTCAATTCTTCCATTTTCATCTCCAGTTTCATGAGGGTTTCTCCCAGGCGTTCGATCTCTTCATCTGTCAACGATCCGCCATCAACTCGTCTCATAGCCTGCTTTTCAACAAGTTTCCTGATTAGTTCGACCAGCGTGAGCACCAGTTTTGCCAGCCCTGAATCGGCATTATCCGGAGTGAGCTTTAACTTCGATTCTTCAATGTTTTTTAGTTTTTCGACCTCTTCGGAAATATCAGAGACGGAGAGATCAACCGTTCCTGTATTACAAAGTATTTTATTTTCACTCATGTGTTGATTATTTTATGGTAATGTCAACAAAATTATACGGTGGCCAGGGCCCGGTCAAAATGAAGTTAAGCCCGGGATATTGCTTTTGTAAATCTTCAACTGCCTGTACTAATTCACCTTTCTTATCCTTATCCAGTAAAAAAACTGCATCGATAATATTTGTTTCGGTTACCATCTTTTTGAATTTATTGACTGCGTTCAATCGGACTAGAAATCCTGTGAACCCAGCAATAATCGAATCAACATAGGTTAACAGCAATTCCTCAAGCCTGTGTTCTTTAAGTTTTTTATTCACGTACTCCCTGTACACTGAATTTTTAATTTCAGGGGCAGGTTGGTCGGAAGTTTTGCTATCGCCTTCTGATTTTGTCCTTAATTCAGCCTTTAATTTTTCGGTATCGCAAAATATCTTCAGCCCGAATTCAAACTTGTTTTCAACTTTCTGAAGGTTTTGTTGAAATTCAGGATAGTTTTTTTCAAGCATCTTATATACCTGGCCGGTTGATCCCATCATGGAACCATATCGCATGGGAAGAAGCGTAAAGTGTTGTTCCAGGTTTTCGATGATCCCGGCAAAAGCGATTGCATTGATTTGATCGCAGATCAAACCAGCTCTTTTTGTGTCGCTGACTACTGCAGAGATTTCATTAAAAGTAACAGCATCTAAGTCCTCTCCTGTAATACCCTTCATTCCCGACAGAAGTGAACCCAGCTTGTCAGGATTGTTATTTAGGGATACTATGGCATATATCATCTTTTCAATATTCACATTACTTTCTCCTTTATTTCCTTTATCGCCTTTCCGGATTTTAACTGCTCCATGGTTTCAACAGAGCTCAGCATTAACTTTACACCCAGGTACACCAGGTCAACATCTGCTACTGAAATTACGATGTCTCCGGTGAGTATGACCCCTTTGTTCAATACCCTGTCGAGCAATTCAAGTATGGTGATGTCTTTTGACTGATCGATTACATTATTGCTCATACCGTTTTTTCTTTAATTGAAATAAAACTAAATGGAGGCCATGGACCGGTTATTTCAATGAAAAAGCCAAAATCCCCATGCTTTTCCATTAGCTTGTCCGCTGTATTTTTAAAGTCAACCGCATTATTTTTACTTACAAGAAAGACGGCATTAAGGATCATGGTATCCTCTCTTCCGGTAAATTCTTTTGGAAGCAGGTTATTGAGACTGGTTGACTCGCTCAGGATCTTAAATTCATTAAAGTATTCCTGGCCGTAATTCGTACAAAGCCGATCCATCTCATTTTCGATCAGGTCAGTTTTTTTTCTTTTCAGCAAATAGGCTTTTCCCGGTGAACTGGCCATGATCTGTTTTTCAAGTGCGGCAGCTTTCTCGCTTAATTCGTCAATTTGTTCGCACAGTGATTCGCGATCGCAATAAATTTTAACCGACCATTCTTCGTTCCCTTTGATATGATTGAAGTTTTCGATTAATGAACCGGAATAATCGGTTATGAATTTTCTCAAACTATCTTCAGCAAGGAATATGGTGCCGAATTTAAACGGGATCACGGTATTTTGCCCCATGAGTGCACTGATAATCCCGACATGTTCGCGTGCGTTGGTTTCCAGCCAGGGAATATCTGATAAATTTCGTTTGAAGTTTTCTTCGGAAAATTCACTTTCATGAACATATTTCACGATCACGTAAAAATCACCAACTGCAAGCGATTTCAAGCCTGCAAGTTCCATATCGCGACCGGGTTCCGGAGGGCCGTTTGACAGGCAATAAACGTATATCAGATCATTTGTCATGATAAATGGTTTTAGAAAATTATTGATCCGTACTATCCATTCCTTCAAAGGAACCCATTCGTTCGAAGGATGTAATTTCAAGGTTTTCATCCATTTTGACAGAATAAAAAAGTCGTACCTGTTTGGATGGCAGATTCATTGATTTTAAAAACGAATCGTCTTCATATACCTCTGCCACTGATTTCCAAAAATCTTTTGTTTTTTCCATTTTTACGACTGTGACATCAAAGCAGTTGATGTTCTCTTTGAGAAACTTAACTACAGCTTTTTTTGCATCAATTATATTGCTCATTTTTTGCCTCCTTTTTTTATTGCGTACCTATAGGCACGCTGTTAAATTCGTTCATTGGTTTTCTATAAATATTTTGTGCATAAAAGCATGTTTTGCCATATTTAGGTTGATGGATTAATTGAAAAGTGGAAGTTTCCTGATAAATAGTCTTTACCAGTTCTCTTGAACATTGCCCAACTTCCATATTAACAAACGATTTTTTCATAACCTTTTCAACCTTTCAACTTTTCCTCTCTGATATTTTCCAGTAATTTAAGCAATTCATCTTCTCTTCTGTCGTATTCTTCTTCATCAATTTCATCCATCTCAAATTTTAGTTGAAGAGACATCAGCCTTTCTTTAATTGAACCTTCATCCGACATTTCTTTCTCAATCACCTCATTGATTTTGTTTGCGATAAAAAGAACTCCTTTTAAAGGCGCAAGCAATAGATCGTCGATTAGTAGCATATTAAATTCCTTTCGTGTTAATTACAAGGTTAACAAAATTGTAAAGGGGCAAGGTCCCTATGTACTTGAAGGTCATAAAATGGCTGTATTGTTCGGCCAAATCGTTCACCACTTTGTCAAACGCGGGTTCAGATTTATTTTCAACCAGAAATGCTGCGTTCAGGATCATCATTTCGCCATAGTTGTCGTTTATTTTCACCTCGTCAGAAAGTGGATTTAAAGCATCGATGATTATATTTTTATAATTTTCCGTTTCCTTTTTAAGTGCTTCCGCAACCATTTCACCGATTTTCATGCGCTGGTAGTGGGTTTTATCGACTGGCAAATTCATCAGTTTTCCACGCAGTATCCTGATTTCATCATATTTTTCAATGATACTTTCATAAATTGCGGCTTCCTGTGCAAGTACTTTGAGCCCAAGTTCTTTCTTGCCCTCCATTCTGGTAAGCATTTCGTCGAATTTTTTATAATCCTTTTCTATGATCCTCAGGATTCCTGCATCATCGTTGTGTTCAGAGATGGTTGAAAACCGGACCGGGAGAACTGTAAATTGTTTCATCACCTCCTCCAGTATTTTTTCGTGGGAGATCATGTTTACCCTACGGGCTTCATAGATGATGATTGGCGAATTACTAACGATGGCAGCGATGCCATTGTATTCGACCCCGTAAACCAGGTCAGCGCGTTTTCCTATACCAATCGGGCCAAAGTTTATAGGGCCTGTATGCCTGATTATCCCATAAATGTATTTTCCTTCTTTTGGTATTTCCAGTTCGTTGCTCATTACTGTTGTTTCATCTGTTTATATTTTGTTTTTTTAAGGTCAGATGGAATACCCACATAATCATTTTCGGTTGGTGTGAAAATATTCTCATGGGTATTTCATAAATTAGTTTACAATTCCCATTTTTCAGGAAAAATTTTCAGGTCAATGAAATTGAATATTGGCAATTGTGCGGTATATACAAAGTCGCTCCGATCCTCGTACCTGTTCCCAAGGTCGGCCATGATGTTATCAAATTCGACTTCCCTGCCACTGTTCACCAGAAATGCGGTATTCATAAACATGGCATCTCCGTTAGTTTTGTTAAGTTTAAACTCAAACACCGATCTTCTGAACGCATCAATTATCTTTTCAGTTTCCTCCTGTTTCTTTTCAATCAGTGCATGTTCCACCAGATTGCCCGCTTCCATAATTTTAAGTTTTCTTTTCCCCTTATCGTCAAGTTTTTCTATATCAGCTCTAATGTCCTGTAATTTGGCATGTTCCTTATCAATCTCTTTATAGATCATTCCCATGTTTTTCCAGGTTCCCCTTACGTTGAGCTCCACTTTATTTTCGAACTGTTTGAGCAATTCCATAAACTCGCTGTACCTTCGGTTTAGCAGGTTCCGTATTTCATCCGGCGTAGCAGCGATAGTGCCAAACCTGATGGGAAGAACGCTGTTGAATTCCTTCATCGCCGCTTCGATCACATTTTGGTGGGCCAGCATGTTTTCGGGATTGACAACGAACCTGCTGAGTGGATGGTCGCTTACTACCATACACAAGCCATCAAAACCAATGGTGGAAACCAGGTCGCCACGTCCGCCAACACCTATGGCTCCAAGATTAACGTCGTAGTCTGACGCTATGATGCAATAAATATATTTTCCGTCGCGCTGCATATTATTCCTTTATTTTTACCAAAATCAAATTCTCAATCACCTTTTCTTTTGCCAGAGGGATTAAATACTTTTTCGACGAATGACTTGCCGCCTCTGAATATTCAAGCAAGGTATGATAGGCCCTTTTGATCCTGTTGAAATTTTCATCGTTGCCATTGCCCTGATGTGCATCGGGATGAAATACTTTTGCCTTTTCCTGAAATGCGGTTTTTATTTCAGATTCCGAAGTTTCATCCCTCAGTCCAAACTCTTCTTTTGCCAGTTCCACTTGCTCCGGATTTAGCTCTTTAATTTCAAGGGTATAAAAACTATAACAGGGCAGGGGCCCCACCAATTTGAAGTTCAGCAACCCCTTGTATTCTTCATCAAGCTTGTTGATTGCCAACTCAAATCTTTCGGTCTTATTCCGTTTAATGAGAAACGCAGAATTAGTTATCATCTGGTCATTCATCGCCTCATGTATTTTTATATCTTCGCTGAAAGCAGACAATGAATCCAGTATGTTCAATTCAACTTGTTTGTTTTTTTCATCCAATTTTTCCTGAATCAGCATCCCCACCTTAACCTGATCAACTTGCGTCAGCATATCAATGTTTTTTAAGAGCTTATCTTTCATCTCAAAGATGTCAGGATGGCTGGCGATTTCTTTCAGGGTCCCACCAAAATCAGCCCATGTTACAGCAAGGTCAATTTCTGTCAGAAATTCAATTCTCTTCAAGGTTGCCATAATTAAATCATGTCCTTTTGAAAGAATGCTTAGCACCTCTTCTTTGGCATGTACAATTGTTCCGAGTTTCATGGGCAGGATTATGGCGAAACCAATAGCCATGATTTCTTCAATAGTTTTTTGATGAAGGACCAACAGGTGGGCCAGCGATTCCCTGTCTGAAAAATCGATATCTGCCAGCTCCCTGTCTGAAACGATGGCAGATATGTTTTGAAAAGAGATAAAATAAACCCCTGAATTTTTCAGTGAGCGAAAGAGTTCTGCCCCGTAAAAATTCGGTACAATCCCATATAAGTATATTCCTTTTGTTTTCATGGTTCTTTGAATTTATGGGTTTTATTTCTTAGTTGCATTTTGTTTTAATACCAGCCCTATGGCCTCTTCAAAATGTTTCTCCTGAAGGATAATATCACCGGTAATTTCAGACAGGTTTTCACGGTTATTATCTATTAATTCGCGAATGGCCAGCATGGCGGCTTTCCTGCAAATAAATCCGATGTCTGAGCCGGTCAGGCTTTCAGTTTTCAGGGCCAGCTTATTCAGGTTAACTTTTTTGCCAAGGGGTTTGTTACGGGTATGGATATCGAATATTTTCTCCCTGGTTTTTACATCTGGTAAAGGCAGTTCAAAGATCAGATCGAACCTGCCACTTCTTAATAAAGCCGGGTCAATTAAATCGATCCTGTTGGTTGCCGCCAGCACAATCACCCCTTTCAGGTCTTCAATTCCATCCATTTCGGTAAGGAACTGGCCAATCACCCGTTCGATCACACCGGAACCTGAACTGTCGTTATTACGCCTGGGGGTAAGACTGTCAATTTCGTCCAAAAACAAGATGCATGGCGATGCCTGTTTGGCCATTCTGAAAAGTTCCCGCACTCCTTTTTCTGATTCACCGATGTAACGGCTTAGAATCTGCGGGCCTTTTACAGAGATAAAATTAACACCGCTCTCGCTTGCCAAGGCTTTTGCGAGGTAAGTTTTACCGGTTCCCGGTTTCCCGTGTAGGATAATTCCCTTGGGTGGTTTAGTATCGGCTTTTTTAAACAGTTCTGCGTATTTTAAGGGCCATTCCACCGTTTCCTTCAATGCCTCTTTTATGTCATCAAGACCGCCAACATCATCCCATTTTACATCGGGCACCTCCACAAAAACTTCCCTGATGGCCGAAGGTTCTACCTCTTTCATGGCATCCATAAAATTATCCATGGTCACTTCAAGGGACATTAGAAGTTCGTAAGGTATTTCGGCCATCTCGAAATCGATTTGCGGGAGTATTTTCCGTAGCGCGGTCATCGCGGCTTCCCGGGCTAATGCTTCGAGATCGGCGCCTACGAAGCCGTGGGTGATCTCGGCAAGTTTCTCCATATCCACATCCATCGACAATGGAATTCCCCTGGTATGGATGTGTAATATTTCCAGCCTGCCTTTTTTATCAGGAATAGATATTGAAATTTCGCGATCGAACCGTCCCGGCCTTCTGAGCGCCGGATCAATGGAATTGGGAATGTTGGTGGCTCCGATCACGATAACCTTCCCCCTCGATTCCAATCCGTCCATCAGCGATAACAATTGGGCTACAACACGTTTCTCAACTTGTTTTTCGCCTCCCATGTCTTCGCGTTTTGGAGCAATGGCATCTATTTCATCGATGAAAATGATAGCGGGTGCATGTGCCTGTGCCTCTTCAAATATTTTCCTGATCCGGCCTTCGCTTTCCCCGTAAAATTTCCCCATAATTTCGGGACCGGAAATGCTGATAAAATAAGCATCCGTTTCGTGAGCAACTGCCCTGACGATGAGTGTTTTTCCAGTTCCGGGAGGACCATAAAGAAATACGCCTTTGGGAGGCTGAACGCCGAGCCGTTCGAAAATTTCAGGATATTTCAGGGGCAATTCAATCATTTCGCGGATGCGTTGAACCTGGTTTCCAAGTCCACCAATGTCTTCGTACGAAATTTTGCGTTTACTCTCTCCGTCCTGCTTTGCCAGTTCAAGCTGAAAAGAAGTATTGGGATGTATCAGCACCACGCCCTCAGGGTTGGTACCGGTTACCGTATAATCGACCGCCCGGGAACCAAACAGGGTGGCCCTCACTTTGTCCCCTTTTGTTACTGACAGGCCATTGATGAGCGAACCAATGTATTTGGCATCATCGGCCTTGTATACAGAACCGGATTTTGTATCAGGCTTGAGTTTTATTTTTACAGCCTGACGGCAGGTAGTTTTAACGATTGTTACCTTTTCATCTATTCCTGCCTGGGCATTTTCCCGGGTGATCCCATCAATCTGAATAATACTTTTATCCCTGTCTTCCGGATAACATGGCATGATTTTGACAGGTGTGGCACGTTTGCCTTCAATCACGACCACGTCGCCACTCTCCAATCCGATCAGCTTCATGTCTTTTGGATCAATCCTGGCAATTGCCCTGCCAACATCTTTTACCAGGGCTTCCTTTACACGTAATACTATTTCGTCTTTGATTTTGGTCATGATTTATGGCTTGATTTATTTATTTATCTCCAAAAAGACACATCCTCAACTGATTCAATGGCTCCAATCCTTTAATCTCTTCTGCAAACATCGGTACTTCAACCTTATTTAAATCGCTAAAAGATTCGTTAATCAGTTGTATATATGGCAATTGACCAGCCTTTCTTCTTCTGCAAAAATCACAGCCCTCCAAAACCATTACATTGTTCACGATAATCTGCCGTGAGATTATTTCATATCTGCTTAGGTCTGACAGCAATCGTCCGGTTTCTGAAATCGCCATCGCTTCGGGGATACAAACAGGTATAAATTCACATTTGGTACTATCCCGTAATATGTTTTCGATCCTTTTAACCGTTTTTTTCAAACTCAGCAAAAGATTATCGACCTCATCCATTTGATAGGATCCAGAGAAGCTGGTGATCATATAGCGGTATTTCCATCTCATCCTGACTGCCACCTTTATCCATTCATCCAGCAGTTTCGGCGATGAGATCAATCGCAAGGCATGACCCGTTGGCGCTGTATCTACAACATATTTATCGTATTGTCCTTCTTCGATAAAATCAATAATGGTTTTAAAACTCATCACCTCATCAATGCCGGGTATCGACAAGGCCAGCATCTCATCGATGTCCTCGTTGTCAAGATTGGTGGAGGTTTCCAGAAGTTTTTTCAGTTCGTTTTGATGCTCCGTTTTAAACTTTGCAAGTGCTTCGTCAGTAACAACCTCAATTGCGGCTAAATTTTTATGGCCAACAACTTCCTGAACCTTAAAGCCAATCTGTTGTTCAAGGCAATCCGACACTGAATGGGCCGGATCGGTAGATATGATCAGTGTTTTAAAATTTTCAGACAACGCCAGGGCTGTCGCAATGGCACAACTGGTTTTTCCAACACCACCTTTCCCGCCGAAAATGATAAGTTTTAGGTCCTTGTTTTCCAAACCGACAAGTGCCATGATACATGATATTTATTTTTTTATCCTGATCTCAAGGATTCCATTGGTAAATTTGTGACGTAAATTTTGTTTGCCGACTTTTGCCGGAAGCAGCATTTCCTTTCTGTAACTTCTGCTTTTACTTACCGCCGAAATTTCAAGGATGTCTTCCTTCAGGTCTATTTTAATGTCATCTTGCTCAACACCTGGCATTTCGGCAATGACCACGATCTCATTCTTTTCATCAAAGATATCGGTTATAGGTTCTCTCTCCTCATCCACCTTAGGCCCTTCAGGTGTTTTTTTGATGTTCCCGAATGTCTCTACTTTTGGCGAGCCTCCGCCTGCCGTATTGATGGTAAAGCCATAAACGCCTTTCATACCTTTTTTGATATGATCAAAATTGATCTCACCTTCCCTGCTGATTCCACCTTTTTCCTCGAGCTTCCCGGCAAGTTCAACTAATTTTTCGATACCTTTGAACAAACCGCCAAGTCCGAAAAGATCAAAATCGGAATGTTGGTTCTTTGCATTGTCTTTGTTTTCTTTTTCGTTCATCTCTTTATATATTAGATTATTTAATAATCAATCGATCAATGTATTTATCTCATTTGACGATTAGGATGAAATATTATTTGCTTCCAGTTTTTCCAGCCGTGCCTCCAGGGTATCCTGATGCTGCATCAACTCTTTTTCCCTGGCTTTTGTCGAGAGGTAGGTATCTTCCTGCCACCAGTTGATGCCCATTTCCATGGCTTTGTCAACCGAAGCCACAAGCAGCCTGATCTTAATGGTCAACAGGTCTATATCTGCAATCTGGATTTTTATATCGCCTGCAATTACGATCCCTTTATCGAGTACTCTTTCGAGAATATCGGCAAGACCGGTCGCATTAATTGAATGGGTAGGTTCGGCCATAACGCTTTGTTTTTTTAATAGTCTATTGACATTGTTTTAAAATCCGATTTTATCCCTTCCGCTTTCTTTTGGGTGGGATCCAGCGGTTCGGCAGTATGCATCTGTCCTGCTTTCACATCATTATAGGCCTGTATCTCATTTAATCTGTCCTGAATGATTTCAAGTCTTTGTAAGATCCTGATCTTTTCACTATTCAACCGGGTCCTTTCTTTTTCATACATATACAATTTGATGAAATCAGATTCCTCCTTATTTGGAATGCCCGATTTAACGACATTTTGCATTGATTTAATGCTCTGAAGTCCTTTTATTGCGCTTGATATTGGCATGACATTTAGATTTATTGGAGGGTTGATATTGCGTTTTAAATGGATATTATAAGTATTTTTCTATCAATTCATCAACGATGATTTTCACCTTTTCCTGATTGGTTTTAGAGCCAATCCGGCTCGTTTCTGATGTGAGGATGTCCTGGCAGATTCTTCTGAACATCTTTGTGGATTTCGATGGCGTCGTTTTTAAAGTTGCCAGTGTTTTTGCAATCATAATGGAACCACGAATAGTCGGGTCAAATTCCGTTTTTCCTGATTCGCGCAAGCCTCTGACGATTTTAACTATTATTTCAGTATCTTTTAGTGAAAGCTCTGATTTTGCCATGGTAATTTTCAATTCGGTTTCATAGTCGAAATGATCAAGGTCCATGGTGACCATCCGGTCGCGCAGGGCATCCTGGGTCCGGTTAACACCGGCATACTCTTCAGGATTTGAAGTAAAGATGGCACGAAATTCAGGATGCACCTTCATGTAGTAATCCTCCTCTTTCGCGGCCGACGTACTCAGCATTCTTTCCTGAAGGATAGGAAGCAGGATGTTGTTTGCTTCAGGGCGCGAACGTGTAAACTCATCGTAAATCAGTGTAAACCCATTTTTTACAGCGATAGTTAAACGGTTGTTGACCCATTGCTTACTCATATCTTCCTCATATTTATGAACAGAGTGAATAAACTTGTCATCCAGCCTTTTATATTTATAGCCCTGTTCGCTGCCGATGAGATCAGACGTTTTATACTCAGCATCACCATGAATGATGACCACAGGGCGGCCGATTTTACTTGCCAGGTGCATGGCCACTGTTGTTTTCCCGGTTCCGGACGGGCCCCTGAAATGCACCGGAAATCCTGCTTTTATGTAAGTAAGGCCACGGCTGGTAATGTCTTTAATGTAATTGGTTTCAACGAAATTCGACATTGGCCTTAGTTCAAGTACGGTGTTCATTTCATTGTTATTGTTCATATGGTAAGTTTAAGTTATGAGTTTTTGTACGATTGATAGTGAATGTATTATTGATCAAATTCCTGTTTGGGCAATTGTTCCAAAGTATTTCTCCAGATGGTCCTTGCCTCTTCAATATCCCTGGTGATTTGTTCTTTCGCAAGTAAAAAGGATTCCTTTACGGCTTTAAATTTATCCAATGCTTCTTGTCTTTTCAGCAAACTCTTCCTGATATTGGTTATGGTATTGTCGTTCATTTTCAATTTAATCCTTTGCCTCCGCAACGTGAACATGGCAGGCCATCGCCCGATTTTCCAGTCCCTTTGCATTGGGTACATTTGGTGTTACCAGTGATAAAATTAATTCCCTTTCCTCCGCATACGATACATGGTACCCTTGCCCCCAGCGGGTTTTTGCCCGTCCCGGTGCAAAAAATACATTTTATCATTGGCTGATCTACTTCCACCATACCCGTGGCGTTGCAGACCAGACAATGTGATATTGTAGAAAGCAATTCGAAGGGATCCTTTCCCGTTCCGCTGCAAAATGCACAAATGATTTTTTTTGACATGGCCTGGGTAGAGTTATAAATTATAAACGGAGGAGTCGAAATGAACTTACAACTGAAGTAATAAGCCACCTCAACCCCGCTCAGTTTTCAATTGCTATTTAAGTGGAAAGTATACGTTATCTACTTTTTGCACTTTCCTTTCGTCCAGTAAAGCTTTAGCGATATATCCAAGCTTCATCCGTGTTTCGCCCAGCGGCCCTTCCATTTCCGAGATTTTTACCCCATTTGGATGCTTGCTGATATAATCCATTACCTTCTCATCCAGTTTCATCGGGATTATTGGGTCGGGCTCCTCTTTTGGTTGAACTTCAATTACCACTTCAACCGGGACTTCAGCTACTGGTTTAATCTCGATTTCCGTTACTGCTTCCTTTTTTTTTTCAGCTTTCACGACTACTTCTTTCGGCTGTTTGACAACACCAGTTTTCCTCAATTGAGCAATGGCATCCTGCATCTTGGTCCATTCAGCCAAACCCTGGTTACGGTCTTGTGCATAATAGTCAATTAATCCGGCACTGGCTTTTTGGATGTCTTTTACTTCGTTATGGATTCCTTTAATTGATGAATGAATCCCTTTCATCATGCCTTTGTAGCCGGTAAGTCTTGATGTTTCGCCGTTGGCAAGGTCTTTTCGCAACTTTTGGGCCATCTTTTGATTTTCTTTGCTGATTTCGGATAATCTTTTCTGAAAACCATTCAGCAATGTGCGGGTATATTCAACCCGTTCAGCCAGGTTTTTACTCAAGTCTGCCCTAAGTTCAGCTGACATTTCCTGATGCCCTTTCTCAAAGTTTTCGAGCATATCATTGGTATTTTTGAAAATCGCCAAAACTTCCGCATTGATACTTTTAATATCCTCGTTTATTTCTTTCATCATAGAATCAAATTCCTCCATCCTGATTTTTTCATCTTCCATCCTGCCGGCCCTGCCTTCGGCAAAGAATTTATTCAGCTCGGCAGCCATTTGAGTCCGCTCGGAAGCAAACTCATTGATCAAATTAAAGGTGGAAGTTTGAATTTCTACGACTTCCTTTTGAATGGAGGCAATCACATGATGGATATTGCCCATCAATTCTTTATAAGTATTCAGTCTTTCTTTTTCGCCGGTTGCAAGGTTTTTCCTCAGCGCCATTGCATTGGCATTTAAAACAGCGGCCATCTCCTGGTGATCCTTATGAAAACCGTCGAGGGTTTTTTGTACATCGTTCACAAGCGCTTCATTTTCTTTGATCCGATTTTTGAACGAAGCAAGTAGCTCATCGCTTAAATTTTTCATTTCTGATGCTAGTCCCATTTTGTTATCGCCTAATTGATTAATGAATATTTAGTTGCCTTTATTAATTTGCCTTATTGGAAAGAAATCCTGCGAGGTTAATATCTTTAATTATTTGATCTTTAACCTTTTTTATATCCTTTATCAGAATGTGTTCGCCTTTTTCAAGCAAGCTTTCAAGGCATTCCATCATCCTGTTATGCATTTGCTGAAAATCCATGAATGTCTTCATTACCGTTTCCTTTCTCATTTCCTGAAGTTTTGAAATCTGAGAAATCTGCTCTTTGATGAGGGTGATTTTTTTGTTAACGTCTGGTGAGGTAATATCCTTAATGTCCAGCAAGCTATTCTTAAGCGATTGGGCAGTCTCTTTCTGGGCTTCAATAAAAATCAGAAACTGGCTTTCGGCTTCTTTTTCCTTTTCGTCGAGTGCACTGAGGATGCCCGACATCATTGTATGGTAATCTTTTTTGCGTAGGGAACCATTTTTTGCTACGGTTTCGCAAAGCTTTGAATTTAAAATGTCCCTTTCCTTTCTGAGACCGGTTAAGGAACAATGGACATTATCGAACAGTGAGTGTGATGATTCTGTAATATTTTCGGATGATTGAAAAGCTGTCTGAATTTTTTGAATCCGGGTTTCAT
>CAYHQN010000109.1:0-15069 GCA_964358545.1 uncultured Tangfeifania sp.
CTGATTCCTTGACATCAAATTCAAATTCAATTTCTCCATCAGGTGTTTCCGGTTCGAAATGGATTATTGCAGTCTCTTTTCTTATTTTGTCAGGTGTGGCATTCATTTTTAAACCTGAAGCAAGCTGAATTTGATAAGGAGGAATTCTTTCGTTTGCAGGCGGAATGTCAGAATCTGAAAAAACGATTGGCGTCTGGTACCAGAATGCTACAGAACTAACCCAATCTGCCCGTTCGTTAGAACTGGAAAGCGTGTTCCCTTGCATATCTACTACACTTCCTTTGTGCTCTATTGAAAATTTTATCGACTCTTTGAATAGGATAGGATCAGGAATATGCCAGCGATATGCAGTAACGCGATCTCCCGCCAATGGCCCTTCATACAGAGAAACTCCCTGAAATGGACCGGCAAACTCACGGAAACCCCAGGCATCGCCAAAATAATCTTCTGTTCCGGTTCCCTGTATAGATGGAATTTTTTCACCGTCAATATAAAACCTATCGTCTCCTTCTCCAAACCAGCCATTTACTACTTGAAGGACTGAGTATATAGTTCCAACGTAGTTTCCCCTACCTGTTGTATTTAAAATGACATGATCTCCTGGCTTTGCCGGATTCTGTTGATGGTATCTAGCGTGGAAATAAAGAACATCTTCAGGAAGATAGTCAACCTTCTCCCAATCAACATAGTAATAAAAATCAACTGGCCCAAATTCAGTTTGTTCATTTGTTAAAGTAATTTTCGCATGTTTTTTAAAAGGCATTCTCCAATAACAGTTTCTAGATCGGCCATAAGATGAAACGCTCACAGGCAATGACTGAAAATCCTTTTGTGCACCATGACCGACTCCAAAAAAATCACCTAAAGGGACTTCAATGCTGGGTTTTTCAGAATTATCCCAATAAATTCGTAAAACCAGAGCACGTGTCGAAAATGGATTTATGGAAGCCGAAGTGTTCCAAATGTGTTTTATGATTCCGGGACCTTCCAAATCAGCAAGAATAAGTGTTTCTCCCGGTAATATTTCTTTTGAATCGCCATTACCATTAAAATCCGAATCGGTACTGGACGATCTTTTACTTTGACCGTTTGACGGAACAATCAGTTGGTCAAGTAATGAGTTATCAATTGAATAATTCTTTTGAGCGAAGAGTGGCTTTACCTGTGTCAAAAAACAAAACAGAATGAAAGATCCAACGATTACTTTCTTCATTGTTAATAAATTAAGTAGTATAATACTTATTGAAAAAATTAAGCAGGGATATTTTGAAAATATCTCCTGCTTAATTATATATTATATTTTTTTATCTACCACGGTTTGCCGGTACCCTGCAGTACCCATGTTTTTGACCAGGCACTGTTTTTATCGTCGGGTGCTGTATATTGAGTGGTTTCTAATAAATTAATTGCAGCTTTCGCGTTATCGGGATTAAAAAGCAACTCATTCTGCCCATAATAAAATCTCAGTGGCAATGCGGGTCTTTTAACGGACACCCCAGCGTGTAAAACTGGTAATCCGGTTCTTCTCCAGTCGAACCATGCTTCACTTGCAGCCGACCAGCTTGCAATCCATTTTTGCTCCATAATCTGATCCAATGTTCCTGCAAACACTACGCCCGGGCTGGTAATATAAGCGGTATAAGAACTGCTTAGGTTCCAGGCATCCATTGAAGCTTTTACTCCGGCATTGTAATGATCTTCGGCTGTACCTCCGGTTGACCAACCTTTTAGCGCTATTTCAGCGAGGTCGAACTGAATCTCTGCTGCTGACAGTATTCTTGCTTTTAAAAGCGGATCAGAAGCTTTCTTATAAAGACTATTTATATGCGAAACATGCGGGTTAATTGGAGCCTGTACTAAATTTGGACATAGATTGTAGGCATAAGGTATAAGAGACCATGCAGGTGGAAGTCCAACATATTCCGGATCTAAATTCAAAGGTACATTATAATTACTGGTATAAACATCCGCAATATGTTGTGATACAATACGTTTGCCATCAACGATCTCGTCATAATTATCTGGTTTTGTTGGATCAATTACAAGAGGAATTTGTATTTTATTAGCCCATACCGCAATTCGCGGATCACTTAAAGCCTGGAGCTTCTCAAGCAGTGTTGAACACATCTTGAGCCTTCTCCATTCGGTCTCACTGATATCAAAGGCAGTGGTACTTGGCCATGAGTCTCCGTTACTGTTGCCAATATACCCAAACCCTGCGTCATCTGCAACATCCAGAATCAGCGGATACTGATCGGGATGGGTGGTAATTTTTTCTATTCCAGCTTTTGCAGTGGCAGGGTCTTTTGTCGAAATCCTCAGATAATACCTTAAAGCAAGAGAATTGGCAAATTTTCGCCATTTCGCCACATCGCCATGATACAACAGATCCTGAGTTGTATTAATATTCGAATATTCGCTCTGATTTTTTGATAATAAGGTATTAGCGGTATCGAGTAAAGCAAGTATTCCGGTATAAATGGCCTGTTGCGAATCAAAAACCGGTTTTAAATTCTCTCCTCCAAGCTCTCCGAGGAGCGCTTTGGAATAAGGGGCATCACCCCATAAATCAGCGATCATGCCGAAATTATATGCCTTTAAAATCATGGCGGCGCCCTGATGAAATTTAAGATCCTTTTGTTTAGATTTATTGAGTAACTCTTCCGCATTTCTTAAGATTCCATAGTTTCCGCCCCAATCCTGGCTTGTCCAGTCGTAAGAGTTATGGCCTCCGCTCCACCCATCTTTCTGGGTATGTTGCATAACTCCGGCCAGATCGCCAAAACCCAGACCTACAGCTGTAAGTCCTGATGAAGTAATGACAGTACTTATCAATAGATTAGGATCTGCCTTGGCTGGGTCAACACCATTATAGTTAATATTTATTTCTTCCAAATTCTGACAAGAGGTCACAAAAACCACAAACAGAACCAAAGCAAATGAAATTTTATTTTTTATTGTATACATAATAATAGATTTTAAGGATTACTAAAATGTCAGGTCAAGTTTAAAACCAACGGGGATTACCCAAGGTTCCAGATTGTATCGCTCTATGCCCTGTTTAAAATTCATGCCTCTGGAATCGCCACCGTCTCCTTGCTCGAAAGCCCGTTCCGGATCTATTCCCATTTTTGCTTTTGTCCATAGCATAATATTACGACTATAAACTGCGACAGTTAAATTCTGGATTCCGCCAATCCTGTTTAAAAAGCTTTGAGGAACCTTATAGCTCAATGAAATCTCGCGTAATTTTACAAAATCCGCGTCAAACATTGAAACTTTTGTAAAATTCCAGGGCATACTCCCAATATAAGGCATGTAAGGTAGCGGCATATTCTCTCCCAGATGTTCAATGTATGTTACGCCTCCTTTACCATCAGGCACTGCAACAACGCCCGGTACGAATGTTCCGTCGCTTACATATGTACCGCTGTAGTTTTCACGGAACCCACCGTATGCTGCAGTGGGACCGCCAACATTATGAAATCCATTTTTAATGTAGATATCTTCATTGGCCACCAGCCAGTCGCGCAGCTCTTTTCCTGTTCTGCCACCCGGATTGATCAATTGATCCAGCCAACGCTGAGAAGTACCAATGTATCGCTGAGTTTGCGAAATAAATTGACCGCCGCTTCTCCAATCAAAAGACATATTCAGCGTAAAACCTTTATACGAAAGTGAGGTTTGCATTCCCATCATAAAGTTTGGATTGAAATTGCCAATTTTATTTTTTGCAACCTCAGACTCAATAGGCGTCTGTGCGAGTTCGCCCGGATCAATGATGGGGTATCCATAATAGGGAGAGTTTTGATCTGTAACCGTAAGTATTGCAGCATCGTAAATGGCTCCAATCACGTCACCTTTGTACGACCATGCACCACCTTTGGCATCTGACCAGAACTTAAGTACATCAATTCCAGGTGCAATTTCTACTAACCGGGTCTCGTTTTTCGACCAATTTGTGCTAATATTCCAATTCCAGTCTTTCGTTTTAATTGGAGTTCCGCTTACCGCTAGTTCCCATCCTTTACTCTCAATTAAACCAGCATTAATGTTTACCACATCAGAACCTGTAGAACTTGCAACCGGAATATTTCTTAAAATCTGATTACGGTTTTGAACTTCATAATAGGTGCCTTCAAACTTCAGCCTGTTTTGAAAAAAGCCCAAATCGATACCACCCTCTTTTGAAGTAATCTCTTCCGGCTTTAGATTTGGAGATAAGATCTGTCCTGGTTTGGCCAGTCGGGTGGCATCACCCCATTGTCCTGCGTTCCCATAGGTGTTGTATAGCTGATAGGGATCTGTATCGTTACCTGCCATGGCCCATCCACCTCTGATTTTAAACAAGCTCACCTGATCTCCCAAATGAACCATTTCATTTACCAGTAAGCTTAGTGAAGCCGACGGATAAAAATAGGACTGATTGGCTTTTGGCAGCGTACTCGACCAGTCGTTACGTGCAGTCAAATCCAGAAAAACCATATTTTTCCATCCCAGGTTCGCAATACCATATGCACTGTAAATGGCCTTTTGCGACCAGCCGTTGGAATAATTTAAGGCTCCGGATTTAATATTACCAACGGTGTAGACATTAGGTACAATAAGTCCGGCTCCGGATGCTGAACTATTAGAGATCGAGGCCCCGTATTTGTATAACAAATTTCCACCTGCAGACGCGGATATACTGAAGTCTTGCAGTTGTTTTGCGTAAGTGGCTAAAACATCGATATTCCTTTCGTAGTTCGTTATGTTTTGAATTCCATAAGCACCATTAACCTCCGCTGTATATCCGGCTGAAATTTTTGATTCACGGACCTCAGTAAAACGATCGAGAGAATAGCGTCCCATCAGACTGAGCTCTTTGGTCAATTGCCAGTCAGCTTTTAGGTTACCAAAAATTCTGTCCCGATTGAAACTATTGTTTACTTCATAAGCTAAAAAATAGGGGTTCTCCGAGTCCCCGGGAGCGTAGGTTCTTTGCACCAAACCTTCCTTTCCTGGTTCCCAGTATTGTTTCAGATCACGGATGTCAGTATTGTTTGGTGTATAATAGGCAAATTGTAAGGGATTGGTACCCCTGTTGCCTGCAGGACGGTTATCAGCCCACGACCTGGTAATATTAATATTGGAACTAACAGTAATGTTATCGCGTACTTTAAAAATACTGGAAGCTATCAGATTATTCCTATTTAAGTCAGAATTTGGAATAATGCCCTTGCTTGTCATGTTTGTTGCTCCTATTCTGAAACTCCCATTATCATTGTTGCTCGAAACGGATGCGCCATTGGTGGTAGATATCCCTGTTTGTACAAAATTAGCTATGTTATTGTCATGGCGTACCAGTTCAGTCGGAATCTGAACACCATTGGCATCCTTTGGACTGTTCCATTGTACGGCAAAGTATCCTTTATTCAGTTCAATACCAGCAGGAGGTTCATTCCCGGGAACTCTCATCACTGTTCCCGGAGGTAAATCTTCGGGAGTAAATGAAAAGTTTCCTGATGCAAATTGTTTCGAAGTCTCAAAATATTTATATGGATTATCGAACACGGTATTCGTATTTATCGTAACCGTAATCCCTTTATTTTTCGAGCCCGATTTGGTCGTTATTAAAACAACTCCGTTGCCGGCACGTGAACCATACAATGCTGCAGCGCTGGCGCCTTTCAAAACCGATACACTTTCTATATCGGATGAATTCAAATCGGAAATAGCATTACCATAATCTACCCGGTTATCGTAGCCAAATCCAGCTACGTTATTCAAGGTATTAATCACGGGAACGCCATCGATTACAAATAATGGTTGGTTATCACTGGATAAGGAAGTTGCACCCCTGATCACCATGCTTACCGATGCACCTGTTCCGCCGGTTGAACTAATCTGAACCCCCGATACCTTACCTGAAAGGCCGTTAAGAGCGTTCTCCTGAACTACTCTTGACATATCGTCACCACTAACTTTGCCTATGGCAAATCCAAGAGACTTTTCTTTTCTTGTGATACCCAATGCAGTAACTACCACTTCTTCTACCCCGATAGTGGTAAAAGCCAATGCGACATTAATAGTCACTTTACCATTTACCTGTATTTCCTGTATTTCCATTCCTATGAATGAAAATACCAGGACAGACTGTGCATTTGGCACTGTGATGCTGTATTTACCTTCAGAATCGGATATAACACCCGTAGAAGTACCTTTGACAATAATAGTTGCTCCTGGTAAACTTTGATTATCAATCGCTGAAGTTACCGTACCGGAAACAATCATTCCTTGCTGCGCTGCTGTAATACCCGGCAGCTCTTTTTGCCCTTGAGATCCGTAACTGGCTATTGCCATTCCGAATAGGAAAGTAGTTACGATTATTACAGTCATTAAGTGCCTGATTGTATTTTTAAATGTGTTTTTATATTTCATAATTATATACTATTCTGGTTTTCAAATAAGAATCAAAATTCTATGCTAGTATTGTTTTACGCTATTTAACTACTTCAAATGTAAGAATCAGAGCGTGTGTGTTTAAGGGGAAATAATCGGGTGAAGCAGCCATAAACATAACAAGTCTCATGGAATTGTCTGTTATTTCCTGAACAATCACCTTGCGTTGATGATCCCAAAATCCTACAAACTCGGTTCCTGAAAAGTCCAATGTGCTGACTGCCTTATAGGTAATTGCATAAGTAGGAGGTCCATAAACTGAGGGAACGGCGAAATCTTCGTTTTCGACATAGGTAAATTTTGCACCTGCCTGTGGAGTGTATTTTGCAGTACAAAGGCCATAATCTTTACCATTGGCATTTACAATATTGGCACCACCATCAGTCAAAAATTGATTAACGATACCTCCAAATGCAGCACCGTCAGCTTTTACATCGTGCCCATATGTTCCATCAAAATGAAATGTGTAGGTATCATCATACACTTCGGCCATACCTATCAATCCGAATACACCGCTTGGCAGAGGTCCTTCTACGACTGAAAAATTAGCATCAGCATTTGAAAAAAGATCTTTACTGGTATGACTTCCTGAAAGTTTCCAGGTCTTTCCTTTTGCATTGGTGGGACCTCCTGTTAATAACACATAAGGTGTCAATGCAACAGCAATATCAACTTCTGTAGAAGCAGTTTTGCCACTGGCATCAGTTCCTGTCAAAGTGACCTTGTAGTACCCCCCATTTTCATAAATATGAACAGGGTTCTCCTCAGCGCTGGTTGTTCCATCCCCAAAATCCCAATTCCAGCTCTCAACATGTTTTGTCAAGGCGGTAAAGGCAGCCTGTTTGGCAACAACGCTGTAAAATATTCCTACCTGAGGCGGATCGTTTGATGCCTCTTTTTTACACGATTGGAATAGCATTGTTCCAAAAGCAAATGCAAAGCACAACAAGAGAAATTGCTTTTTCATAGTTAAAGTTAATTGATTAATAATTAGATATTTGCCGACTATGACATTCTTTTAACGAAAATTGTCTGAGTACTTTAAAAACGCGAAAAGGAGAAATTTTAACCGACTGCCCCGTTCGTTTAAAATTTTAACATTTGGATTCAAAAATTAACAAATTGTCACACTTACAATAATAAGCAAAATAATCCAGATAAATGATATTTTGAGGAAATCTTTTGATATATTTACAAAATATGCAAAATATCATAGGAATAGGTTAATATTTAGTCAGTGCTTCAATTTCAAATTGTCTAGTTGTCCATCCTCACCGGCAGATAACTCATTTCAAACTTCAATACTCCTCCATTGGCGTATAGTGAATGAAGTGTCCCGAAGGTATCCCAAAGTGAAAGATCGGTATAGTAGTTGCCCGAAAGGTTGGTGGTTCCGATAGGTAAAATAGGAATAGAGTGAGCCGACAAACAAGATTGCGATTAATTGCAGCACTCCCAATCCGATCAGAATCCATTTGAGCAATTTCATCATGATAATATATTTTATTTCTTCACCATAAACCGGTATTTCCCAGACCCAACCCTAAAAAGAACTTTTCCATTTTGTCTGCCCAGAAATTTGAATTCCGGGGATTTCAGGATGGAATGACCATTCTCTTCTACCTGTTCAGGTTTCGAACACGGAAAATGAATGGTTGCACTGCTGTTAACCGATATTTCTATAGTTAAAATCAAAGTATTCTTCTCTTTTTTCCAGGCAGATGAGCGCATCCCATAAACCGAATGGTAAGAAGCCGAGGCAAAACTCAGTTCATTGTCTGTGAAAGGATTAATTACAAAATCCGTTCCCCCGGAATGAAGTGGATCAGGCGAAATACCCGCCAGAGTGGTAAAAAACCATGCAACCACGCTGCCATACATCGGATGGGAATGAGAACTTGTCCCGTCCCAATTTTCCCAAAGTGTGGTAGCATTTTCGCCAATGATATAATTGCCGTAACCGGGAAAATCTTTCTGGTTCATCACTTCATAGGCCAGATCAGCCCGACCATTGTATGTCAGAACCTTTAGCAACATCGGTGTGGCCAGAATACCGGTGTCAAAATGGTTTTTCTGCTGTTTAAGAAGCTTGACGATCGTTTCAAAAACCAGTGGCCGCTCAGCTTCTGGTGTAATTCCGAAGACCATGGGAAAGAGGTTGGCACCCTGTTTCCCATCGAGGTAACAAGCTGCTTTCTGGTTGTAAAATTTCTTGTTGATGTTGTTTTTAATCGATGCGGCCAGCAATCTGAACTCCTTTTCATCCTTTTGGTTACCCAGGACGGCCGCTATCCGGGCCATCAGATCTGTCACATGGAAATAATAGCAAGTGTTGACCAATTCGGGTGAAAGCTTTATTTTTTCCGGAGTAGCCCAATCGCCAAGACACCATCCCCTGGGCTCTTCCCTGACAACTATACCGGCTGAATCACAGCGTGTCCCAAGGTATTCTACCCATTGTTTCATCCCATCATAATGGGTTTTAAGAACATTTTTGTCGCCATAATAACGGTAATATTCCCACGGCATGATGACATAGGCCGAACCCCATGCCGGACCACCCCCTCCACCACCGAAAGGCACCGTGTGCGGCACATAACCAATCCGGTGGTTTCGGGCATCATCCATGTCGAGAAACCATTTCTGGTAAAAACGGGTAAGGTCAAAATTGCATATGGCCGCTTCGACTGCCACCTGGCCATCTCCGGTATATCCCAGTCGTTCCCTGTGCGGACAATCACTGCTGATACTACCGTGAAGGTTCCCCAATTGGGTCCTGAGGTAATTCTGGTAGATCTGATTAAACAAAGGATTGGAACACTCAAAATTGCCAACCGGCACCACATCCGTATGAACCACTTTTACCAACAGCTCCTCCTCTTTTGGACGGTATTTCAGGCCACTGATCTCCACCTGTCTGAAAGCATGCCAGGTAAACCGCGGCTCATAGATCTCTTCGCCGCTACCTTTTAAAATATAGTTGTCCATCTGATGGTAATCCCCTCCGAGTTCTTCGATGTGTCTGATCCGAACTGTATCGCCGCTTTGGCCGTGCATTTTGATCTGTACCCAACCCGAAATCATCTCTCCGGCATCGAAGAGGCAGGCACCGGATGCATTGGTGTTCAGATAGGTTGGATGGATAGTCCTGGTAATTCTGTCGGGAGGAGCCAACTGCGCCTGCAGTTTCCCGGTAGGTGCGTTAACTTCTTTCGCCATTTGCCAGTTTTGATCGTCGTAGGCGGCCCTGCACCACTCTCCCAATTCCAATCTGGCATCATACAATTCGCCGGTAAATATGCCATCGTGCCGGATCGGACCGGTTGTCATTTTCCAGGTTTTATCGCTGCAAACGAGCTGTTTATGTCCATCACTGTAAATAAGCTCCATTTGGAAAAGCAGCCTTGGCGTGTTGTACCACATGCACCCCTCCACGCTTCTGTCGCGCTGGTTGTACCATCCATTGCCAAGTACTATCCCTATCACATTTCCACCCTGTTTTAACTGTTTGGTTACATCAAAGGTATTGTAGAGCACCCGTTGCCGGGATTGATCTTCATGGTAATAGATCAGTTTCTGCAACTTTCGCCGGTCATAATTTGTCTGAGCGGGAGCAAGTACTTGATCGCCAATTTTTTGCCCGTTCAGCATCAGTTCGTAAAATCCAAGTCCGCAAACCCTTATCCTGGCAGAAACTATTTTGTCCCCGATCTCAAAAGCTTTTCTGAAATAGGGTGCAGGTTCTGTTCCTGTGGAATCAGGGAACTGATCTTCTCCCATTCCAATCCATTTGGCCTGCCAGTCTGAACTGTTCAGGAAGCCCATCTCCCACGATGACACAGGGCTCCATGCTGAGGGTTTGTCCGATGCATCCCAAACCCTCACCTTCCAATAAAGCTTCAATCGTGAGGGTAGCGACTTTCCCTGGTAAGGTATGTTAGCAGTTTGGTTCGATGTAGTTATTCCGGAATCCCAATAAGTCCCCAGATCCTTTGCCAACTCAGTTTCCTGATCAGAAACAATAATTTGGTAGGCCGACTGTTTTTGATTTCTGGATGAAGCGTTCAACTCCCAACTCAACAGTGGTGAAGAAAGATCAATTCCCAAAGGATTTACAAGATTTTCGCACTTCAAATTGGATGCATAGAGGAGCGCTCTGGTTTCAGTTTGTGCAGACAGGTTTATATTGGCAACAATCAAAAGGAAAGTTGCACTAAATGACATACTTAGTGCTTTCATAAAAATTAGTTAATTGTAACAGGGTCGTCTCGGTAGTACGACAAGGGATTCGATCCAAATTTATAAAAATTCGGCTGCTAAACCTATTAATTTTACCAGTTGGAGCCCTTTTGTTCAGTAAACAGTGAAACTAAAACTGGCTTCTCTTATCGCTACCAATACCAAACACATTCAATTACAGAAACATGTTCAAATATCTATATAAATTTATATATCAACCATATATGAATTAATGTTATCTTAATATTGAACTTCTGATTTGTTAATATTTTTTCGACACCTTTGAGAGAGATTTGGGTTCCTCCAAATTGCACATCTAACTTATATTCAATAATTAACGAATTCAAAATAACATGATTGATCCAATTTTTTGGGTGATTCCCAGCTCTTCTATTGTAGCGTTAATATTTGCTTATTATTTCTATCGTGACATGATGAGCTACAGTGAGGGTACTGATCTGATGAAAAAAATTGCCAAACATGTGCGGGTAGGCGCGATGGCTTACCTTCGTCAGCAGTACAAAATTGTAATACTTGTCTTTGTTTTTCTGGCACTCTTCTTCGCCTTTCTGGCTTATGGCCTGAAGATTCAAAACCCATATGTGCCATTTGCATTTCTTACAGGCGGTTTTTTCTCCGGACTAGCCGGATTCTTTGGAATGAAGACTGCTACCTATGCATCTGCACGTGCCGCTCATGCCGCCAATCAATCATTGAACAAAGGTCTCACAGTGGCTTTCCGAAGTGGTGCCGTTATGGGATTAGTGGTGGTTGGGCTGGCTTTGCTTGACATCTCAGCCTGGTTTATCATCCTGAACGCGATCTATCCGGCCGGTGCGACACTCGACGGTACCAATTTGAATATCATCACCACCACAACTTTGACCTTCGGGATGGGAGCCTCCACGCAGGCGCTTTTTGCCAGGGTTGGCGGAGGCATCTTCACCAAAGCTGCCGATGTTGGTGCGGACCTGGTGGGCAAAGTTGAGGTCGGTATCCCGGAAGATGATCCCCGGAACCCTGCCACCATTGCCGACAATGTAGGCGACAATGTAGGCGATGTTGCCGGAATGGGGGCCGATCTGTACGAATCCTATTGCGGTGCGATACTTTCAACAGCAGCCTTGGGAGCAGCCGGATTTGCTGCCATGGGTGTAACCATGCAATTCAAAGCGGTGATTGCGCCGATGCTGATAGCTGCCGTCGGTACCATCCTCTCAATCATGGGAATTTTTCTGGTGCGCACCAAAGAGGGGGCATCCCAAAAACAACTGCTCAGGGCGCTGGGTATTGGCGTCAATAGTGCAGCTGTTGGTATTGCGGTTCTCTCCTGGGTAATTTTGTACTGGCTAAAGCTTCCCAATTATACGGGTATCTGGATGGCCATGATAGCCGGATTGCTGGCAGGTATAGGTATCGGGCAGGTCACTGAATATTATACCTCCTCCTCGTACAGTCCGACCCGAAGAATTGCTGACGCCTCCAAAACCGGTGCTGCCACCGTTATTATCTCCGGTATTGGAACCGGAATGATGTCGACAGCCTTTCCTGTCCTGATCGTTGGGGCCGCCATCATCCTCTCCTTTGGCTTTGCTGCGGACTGGCACATGAAAGATTTTAGCATGGGTCTCTATGGTATCGCCATTTCCGCAGTTGGAATGCTCTCAACCCTCGGAATAACCCTGGCTACCGATGCATACGGACCCATTGCCGACAATGCCGGAGGAAACGCCGAAATGAGCAAATTGGGTGCTGAGGTGCGAAAACGTACAGATGCGCTCGACACGCTGGGAAATACCACTGCCGCTACCGGTAAAGGATTTGCCATTGGTTCGGCTGCACTGACAGCGCTTGCTTTGCTCGCTTCATTTTTGGAAGAAGCCCGTATTGGAATGGTCAACTTTCACCCGGATCATGCCTTGACCGCTAAACTCAAAAGCGGAACCCTGATCGATATTTTGGCGGCCTTTGATGTAACTTTTATGAATCCATTGGTGCTTGTAGGCGCCTTTATCGGGGGAATGTCGGCCTTTCTTTTTTGCGGCATGACGATGAATGCAGTAGGACGTGCGGCTCAAAAAATGGTGGACGAAGTGCGTCGGCAATTCCGCGAAATATTGGGAATCATGGAAGGAACGGCCGAGCCTGATTATGCCAAATGTGTAGAAATTTCCACCAAAGCTGCGCAAAAAGAGATGCTGGTTCCCTCCCTCCTGGCCATCTTTATACCAATCGCAGTGGGTATTCTGTTTGGGATTCCTGGTGTAATGGGATTGCTGCTTGGCAGTACTGTTACCGGGTTCATCCTGGCGGTTTTCATGGCCAATACTGGTGGGGCCTGGGACAATGCAAAAAAATACATTGAAGAGGGAAATCTCGGTGGAAAGAGAAGCCCCTGTCACAATGCTGCCGTTATTGGCGATACGGTAGGCGATCCATTCAAGGATACCTCCGGTCCGAGTCTCAATATTCTGATTAAGCTGATGACCATGGTTTCCATTGTGATGGTGGGAGTTACCCTGTCGATGAACCTTTTGATCTATTTTTAATCAGTCCGGATAATTTACTTCGGTTTCATGTGTAAATAATTTGTTTTTTAATGGTCACATGGAACCCTCCTCAATTTTTATGTTCTTTGGCAGTATTTTCTCATGAGGGTTTCATAACAAAATAAAAGGCGCATTCGTATAAAATCACAAAGGTGTCCCGGAAGAAAATTTAACGCACTGCAATTAATAACAACTATTATACCTATAATATTATGGCAGATCTTAGAACAACATTCATGGGGGTTGAGTTAAAAAACCCCATTATCCTTGGGGCTTCGAGTCTTGTGGAAGATCTCAACGCTATCAAAAAAATTGAACGTGCCGGTATTGCCGCGATTGTATACCGCTCACTCTTCGAAGAACAGATTAACCTGGAACAGATTCAGCTAGACGAACAGGTGGGTGAATATAGTTACCGAAATGCAGAGATGGGAAATATCTTTCCTGAAATCAAACACGCCGGTGCGGGTGAACACCTTTATAACCTCACAAAACTTATCAAAACGGTTAACATACCTGTTTTTGCAAGTCTCAATGCGATTTACGATCAATCCTGGCAAGATTACGCAGTTCAACTGGAAAAGACTGGTATTGCAGGCCTGGAACTCAATTTTTACGATGTACCGACCGACGCTGCGCATGACGGTGCCAAAATCGAATCACATCAGATTTCAATTCTGAAGAAATTGAAGAAGCTGGTGAAGATTCCAATCAGTGTCAAACTCTCTCCTTTTTACGCAAATCCGCTTAACTTTATTGCCCAGGCAGATAAAGCCGGAGCCGAAGGTGTCGTAATTTTCAACCGCTTTTTCCAACCTGAAATCAACATCGGGAACGAAGAGTTTTTCTTTCCGTTCGATCTTACCCATGAAAAAGATTACCAGATCACCCTACGGTTTGCCGGCCTGCTTTTTGGCAATATCAAAGCCGATATTTGTGCCAGCCGCGGTATTTCGGACGGGACCGATGTGATCAAAATGGTACTTGCCGGTGCAAGTTCTGTTCAGGTTGTCAGCACTGTGTACAAGAACAAGGCAGCCCATATTACCCAGATGATCGAGACCCTCGAGGAGTGGATGGATGCCAAAGGGTACAAAACCATCAACGATTTCAAAGGAAAATTGTCCATGAATAAGAGCAAGGAACCTTATGCCTACCGAAGGGCGCACTACGTCGATATTTTGATCAAATCTACAGAGATATTTAAAAAATACCCAATGGTCTGATCATAAAGATTGCTTCCCGCTCGTGCCTCGCGGTCGCAATGACGATTGCAAGTTGTTCAGTTGGATGAGGCGAGGGGTGGGTGAAAATGTAACAACAAATCGTATTCTCTGACCCACCCCTCGCCTCATCCAACGCCCTCTTAGCGATATTCGTCATTGCGAGGAGGCACGATGAAGCAATCTGTTGATAATCAGCAAAATATACAACAGACCGACTATTCAAATATTCATAATCTTCAGCGTCGCACTATCCTTTTATGACAGCTTTAAAAAATCTGTTATTGGAAGTTCCCACACAATTTGTTGCGAAGCAAAGCAGTTTCAAGTCACTTAATGGGACTGAGAAGGTAAGAATATAAATAATTTCTCAATTTATTTACTCTTTTAAAAAATTTGTACCATTTGTTAAAAAAATATGATTTATCTTAGTCGCACCGAATCTGGTATTTTTTTTAATCTCTAAATTTTACCTGCATGGATTCACTGCACAGACGAATTGTCGCCCTGGCCGATCTACACGGCCGGACCAGAGAGAGCCTGTTGCCTATTCTTCAGGGCGTTGTTGAATACGACAACTATCTCTCACAAAAATCGATGGTAGAAATTTCAAAGGA
>CAYHQN010000110.1:0-14923 GCA_964358545.1 uncultured Tangfeifania sp.
CAACGAAACCGGAGAAACCGGGCAATCCCAGGGAAGCCAAACCTGCAATGACGTAAACAACGCCAAGGAAAGGGATTACTTTCATCAATCCGCCCATCTCATCAATCATCCTGGTATGCGTACGGCCGTAAATCATCCCGATCAGGGCGAAGAAGAGGGCTGTCATCAAACCGTGTGAGATCATCTGGATCACAGCGCCGGTGAAAGCTGACTGGTTCATCATCAAAACGGCAAAGAGGACCAAGCCGCAGTGGCTCACCGAAGAATAAGCGTTGATGTATTTCAAATCCTTTTGGAAGATGGCCCCAAAGGCGCCATAAACCACACTAATCGTGGTAAGGATAATAAAGATCCAGGCTTGTTCGTGAGCGGCTTCCGGCATCAGGTAAATGGCTACACGGAATGCGCCGTAACCTCCCAGTTTCATCAATACCCCTGCATGTAGCATGGATACGGCGGTAGGCGCCGAGGCATGACCGTCGGGCGACCAGGTGTGGAAGGGGAATAGAGCTCCAAGAATACCAAAACCTACAAAGGTAAATGGGAAAAGGAAGCGCTGCATCTCGATGGGAATCTGATGTTTCGCGATCTCCAGAACATTAAAGGTCAGCTGTCCGCCGGCCGGCACAGAATAGAAATAGATGCCCAGGATTCCAACCATCAGCAGGGCAGAACCGCCCATCAGCATCAGGGTTAGTTTCATGGCCGAGTATTCTTTTGGTCCTGAACCCCAGATACCAATCAACAGGTACATCGGGATCACAGCAATCTCATAAAAAAGGAACATGGTAAAGAGGTCGAGGGAGATAAAGAACCCAAAAACCCCGGTGGCCAATAAGATCAGTGATATAAAAAACTCGCGGGAGAGAAACTCCATCTTCCAGGAGGCGAAAATTCCGGCGAAAACCACAACTGCGGTAAGGGCTATCATGGCCACAGAAATACCGTCAACGCCGACAGCATAATGGATGTTCAATGCCGGAAACCAAAGCAAATCGTACATAAACAGCATGGGCGCCATGTTGCCTGCATTGCGTTCCGATACATAAAGATATACCAGGATGGCTGATAGTATTAACTGCGCCGTCATCCCGATGGCACTCACCATGCGCGATTGTTTGAGATCTTTTGTGAATAGGATTCCGGCTACGGTAAGAACCGGGATCACTACAAAAAGGTTTAAAATGTTCATCTTATATCAGTTTCTTATAGTACGTAAACAAAAATAAAAACCAGCGCCAACACTCCACCCACAAATACAAAGGCATACTGTTGTACCCTTCCTGATTGAAGTCCCCTGATGTTGTAGGATATAAATACGATGAGATTGGCAATCCCGTTCATGGTACCATCCACGATGTGGCGGTCGAACCAGGCAACGGGCCGTGAAATGTAGTTGAATATGATTTTCTTGGTAACGAAAAGATAAATTTCGTCGAAGTAGAATTTGTGGAAAGCCCACTTGTAAAAGAAGCTGAAAGAGCCAGCTACCTTATCAGGAAGCGCATTTTTTGTCTTGTACATCACGGTAGCAATCGCGATGCCAATTACCCCTACCAAAACGGAAGGAATCGCAATCAACCAATCGATATGTGATTCAAAGCCAAATCCGTCGGAGGTAACCAGGTTGTGGAACGGCAGGAAACCGGCGAAGATGGAACCAAAAGCCAGGATCATCAATGGAATGGTCATCACCTTGGGCGCTTCGTGCGGTGTGTGGTGGTAATGACGGTCGTGACCCCAGAAAATATTGTAGTAAAGGCGGAACATATAGAAAGCGGTAAGGCCTGCTACGAAATATTCGATACCAAACAGAATCTTGTTGGAGTGGAAGGCCGCGACAAGAATTTCATCCTTGCTGAAAAATCCGGAGAATGGAGGAATTCCTGCAATGGTCAGACAGGCAATCAAAAAAGTGATGTGGGTGATGGGCAAATATTTCCTTAATCCACCCATATCGGTCATGTCGTTGCTGTGAACGGCGTGGATCACCGCGCCTGCGCCAAGGAATAACAGCGCCTTGAACATGGCGTGTGTAAACAGGTGGAAGTTGGAAGCCATAAAACCCAATCCCTCTTCGCCTCCGTAGCCGGATACGCCCAAAGAAAGCATCATATAGCCAATCTGCGACATGGTCGAAAAGGCCAGTACTCTTTTGATATCCGTTTGGGTTGTCGCGATGACCGCGGCAAAAAGCGATGTAAAGGCTCCGACCCAGGCCACCACTTCCAGGGCAACAGGACCACCCTGGGCATAAACAGGGAAGAGTCGGGCAACAAGATAAACCCCGGCGACAACCATTGTCGCGGCATGGATCAAGGCAGAAACAGGTGTCGGGCCCTCCATGGCATCCGGTAACCAGATGTGAAGCGGGAACATGGCCGATTTACCGGCGCCACCGATAAAGATGAAGATCAATGCCCAGGTAATGACTGAAAGTCCCATAAAGACTGCTCCGCCTTTGGAAGCGATAGCAAGACCGTGGGGATCTGTGAGCGTCTGGAAATCGAAAGTTCCGGTGTTAAAAGACAATATCAGGATACCGATCAGGAAGCCGAGGTCGGCGAACCTGGTAACGATAAACGCTTTTTTAGCTGCAGAGAAGGCGCTTGGTTTTTCGTAATAATATCCGATCAGCAGGAAGGAGGAGACGCCTACCAACTCCCAGAAAATATACATTTGAAACAGGTTGGTTGCCAATACCAATCCAAGCATGGAAAAACTAAACAGCGAGAGGAAGGAATAAAACCTTGCAAAACCACGCTCTCCTTCCATATATCCCAAACTGTAAATGTGTACCATGAAGGATACAGTCGTAATAACAACCAGCATCATTACGGAAATAGGGTCGATCAGGACACCCAGGTTGATAACCAGCTTATCTGTCAGGTGGAGCCAGGTAACCTCAATGGCCTTCAGGGAGGTATATCCTGTGCCTGCTACATGGTCTGTGATAAAATATTTGAAAGCAGTGTAGTAGGAGAGGAATGTCGCAATTCCAAGTCCGGCTGTTCCAATTAAACCGCCCAATTTACCCTTCAGCTTGTCTTCTGCCAGTCCGACAAAGACAAAAACAAAGAACGGGATCAGCGGGATCAAAAGTGTATATGCGTAACTACTCATGATGATGAATTTTCTAGACAGTTATAGGATCAGAGTTTCATTTGGTCAAGGTTGTCAACATCGATCGATTTAAAGTTCCGGTAAATGTTGATGATAATGGCGATGGCTACAGCAGCTTCTGAAGCAGCAACCGCAATCACGATCAGACTGAAAAAATGGCCGTGAAGATGATTGGGATAGAGAAATTTGTTGAAAACCACAAAATTAATATTCACTGAATTGAGGATCAATTCGATCGACATCAACATGGTAATCAGATTTCTTCTTGTCAGGAAGCCGTAGATGCCGATAAAGAACATCAGGGTACTGAGGATAAGAAATGCGTTTAATGGGACATTATCTATCATGACTTAGTTGAATTATCAGGATTAGTATTGGGTTGATTGCCGGGAACCTCCAAATGTTTCTCTTTTTTTGCCAGTACGATGGCTCCCACCATGGCTGCAAGCAACAGGATAGAGATGACCTCGAAAGGAAGTGCAAATCCGTCCCTGTTGTAAGAGACAAGCGCACGCCCGACATTGGTGACATTGGCTTCTATTGCCGGTGATGTTGTTGGTGTAAAAGCGAATTTGGTGATGGTCAGAATGGTCAGGACGGCGCCTGCGGCTACTGCCAGGGCCGAAAAAATCTGCTGCCTGACAGGCGCTACTACCGCTTTTTCACTGACATGACTGGTCAGAAGGATCGAGAAGATGATCAGTACGATAATACCTCCGGCATATACTGTTAACTGAACGGCAGCAAGGAAATTGTAATTCAGCATGAAATAGATTCCTGCTGTTGAGACCAGCACGAAAAGCAAATAGACTGCTGATCTGAGGATTCTGCGACTGATGACGGTTAATAATGAGAAGGTCAGAATTGAACCGGCAAACAGGTAGAACATGATATCATTGAGCGTCATAACTAATATTTTTTGATGCGGTTGATTACTCTTTCACGCCTTGTGCAATTTTTGAACCCGGCTGGTTCAACACCTTGGTAAGTTTTGAACGGTCCCAGACGGCATGTTCAAAATTCTGCCCCATTGTGATGGCCCCCGTCGGACAAGCTTTGACACAAAGATTGCAGAAGGTGCACATCCCCAAATGGTAAATATGCTGGTCGATGGCCCTTTTTTTCTTGCCATCTTCGGTCAACTCCATCTTGCTGATGATTTCTATTGATCCGTTGGGGCAATTGAGTTCACAGATACCGCAACCGGTACAAAGGTGTTCGTTGTTTTCACTGTGCGGCATGATCACCTCTCCGCGGAAACGATCAAACATCTTAAGTGTATCACGGTTTTCTGGATATTGCTGTGTGACATTATTCCAGGGGGTAAAAACATACTTACCGGTAATTTTCATACCTGTAAGGAGCGTTCCTACTCCTTTGAAAACTGTGCTGATATATTGAAATAGCGCATTCATATAGCTATAATTTTACAGATGGAATTTGGTTAAAACGACCAGGCTCATCAGAAGAATATTCACCAGGTTGATTGGTAAAAGATACTTCCACTCCAGGGTCAGGATCTGGTCGACCCTCAAACGCGGGAATGTCCATTTGAACCACATGATCAGGAAGATGACACCCAAAACTTTCGCAAAGAACCAAACCAGTGGCGGGATAAAATCCATCACGACATTAAAAGACTCGAATGAACCAAAGTGCAGCGGCATCCAGCCGCCAAGGAAGACAGTTGTGGCCATTGCGGCTACAATAAACATGTTGATGTATTCTGCCAGGAAGAAAAAGGCAAATTTGATACCTGAATATTCGGTGTGAAAACCGGCGGTCAGCTCTGATTCCGCTTCGGCAAGGTCAAAAGGGCCCCGGTTGGTTTCGGCCGTTCCGGCAATCAGGAAGATCACGAAAGCAATCATGGAAGGAATATGTCCTTTGAACAAAAACCAGCTGTCGCGCTGACTTTCTACAATAACCGAAAGCTGCATTGATCCGGCGAGGATAATAATTGTAACCAATGAAAGAGAGACAGATAACTCATAACTGAGGATCTGTGCCCCACTACGCATCGCTCCGATCAATGAATATTTGTTGTTACTCGACCAGCCTGCAATCAGGATACCTATCACACCAATAGAAGAGACTGCAGTTACATAGAAAATGCCAATATCGAAATCCATGGTTTGTAAACCTTTGGCAAAAGGGAGTACGGCCATGGCGAGAAAAGTAGCGATCATGATAATGAAAGGAGCCAGGTTGTAAAGAAACCGGTCTGCACTCTTGGGCATGATCAACTCCTTCATCAGCAACTTGATGAAGTCGGCGATGGTTTGGAGCAATCCCCAGTACCCTACACGCATAGGTCCCAAACGCTGTTGGAATGCTGCGCAAACTTTTCGTTCTGCATATACCAGAAATAGACCGAACAGCGCTACAAAGAGCATGTAACTGACCCCAATGACGGTCCATTCAACAATGGTCGTGGCCGTTGGAGACATCCGCTCCAAAAACCAGAGGTGCATGTTGTGGGTCATTCCTGAAAAATCGTAAATATTGAATCCCATTAGATTTGATGATTTTCGATATAGATCAATCGTGTTAGTACTAATTACCTGTCAATGTCAGGGATAACGAGGTCGAGCGTCGACATGATTGCAACCAGGTCGGCAATTTTGTGACCTGAAGCCATCTTATTCAACGCGAAAAGGTTGGAGAATCCCGGTGAACGGAACTTCACGCGGTATGGGTTTTTCTTGCCATCGCTGACAATGTAAACACCAAACTCACCCCTTGCACTCTCAACCCTCTGGTAAAACTCACCTTCCGGAAGTTTAACGACACCTTTCATCTTGACAGCGTAGTCACCTTCCGGGATGTTGTCGATCAACTGCTCGATGATGTGCATTGATTCGTACATCTCTTCAATTCTCAAACGGTAGCGGGTAAAAGTGTCGCCCCTGGTATCCAGTTTTTCTTCAAACTGCACCAGCGGATAGGCGCTGTATGGCTGATGTTTTCTGACGTCGCAGGAGAATCCTGAACCACGGCCTGAAGGACCGGTTACGCCCCAGGCGATTGCGTCTTCACGCGAAAGATAGCCGATCTCTTTTGTACGCTCCTGAAAGATGACATTACCTGTTAGCAACTGATCGTATTCGGGTAGTTTCTTTTTGAATTCCTTGATGAATTCTTTGACCCTTTTTTGGAAATTCGGATGAATATCGAACATTACTCCACCAGGAAGGCTGTAATTCAGTGTCATCCTGGCGCCGCAGGTCTCCTCGAAAATATCGAGAATGTGTTCGCGGTCGCGAAGGCCATAAAAGAAGGTGGTTAATGCACCCAAATCCATACCCATTACGCACCACCAAAGTTGGTGAGAAGCCAGACGGCTCAACTCATCCATGATGGTACGGATGTATTTGACACGTTCCGGAACTTCGATCTGTAGGGCATTTTCTACACACAAAGCAACTGCTTCATTGTTCATGTGGGCAGAAAGGTAATCCATCCGGTCGGTCAAATGAATGACCTGCGGGTAGGAGATGGCCTCGCACATTTTCTCGATCCCGCTGTGGATGTAACCAACATGTGGCTGAATATGATGTACTATTTCGCCTTCCAAACGGACAAGCAACCGAAGTACCCCGTGCGTAGAAGGGTGCTGCGGTCCCATGTTGACCAGATACTGGTCTGTGTGGATTTTATCCGAGCTAATGATAATCTCTTTGATTTCAGACATAAGGCTATCGTTCTACTATTCTTACTTCGTCTTTGTAATCTTTTCTCAGCGGAAATCCCCAGCTGTCGTCCAGGAAGAGCCTGCGCAGATCCTTGTGGTTGTTGAATTTTACACCCAAAAGGTCATAAACCTCCCTCTCGTGGTATTTGGCTGTCTGCCAGACATCACTTACCGTATCAACTTTGGGGTCGGTACGATCTGCAGTATTAACTTTCAATACCACAACATGTCTGTGCCTGACAGATTCGAGGTGGTAGACGATTTGCATTGTTTCGGGATAATCTACTCCCGAAAGACAAAACAGGTAATCAAATGATAACTCCGGCACTTTTTTGAGTTGAACAGAAGTTTCGTGCAGATCAGCTGCCTGAACAAGGATTTCGACATACTGTTTGCCAAGCTTCACCTCGGCCTTTGAAAACTCACCGGTCAGGTAAGCTTGTAGTTCTTCGTTTGTCATGTCACTTAAAGATCAGTTTGTTAAGTGATTTATAGTATGATTTATTGATTTTCCCATCTTCCCGGTTAGCATCAAGGTTGTGGGGCATTTTTTTTCTGTTTCCTGGAGAAATAGCGTTCCCGTCTGATTTTTTTCTGCAGTTGCATCATGCCAAAAAGAAGGGCCTCAGGCCTTGGAGGGCATCCTGGTACGTAAACATCAACCGGAATAACATGATCGGCCCCCCTGACGACAGAGTAAGAGTTATAGTAGAAGGGACCGCCTGAGATGGCACAGGATCCCATGGCAATCACATATTTGGGATCCGCAATCTGGTCATACAACCGTTTCAGTACAGGGGCCATTTTGTAATTGATTGTTCCGGAGATGATGATCATGTCAGCCTGACGGGGTGTTGCGCGGGCAACTTCAAAACCAAACCTGGCCATGTCGTGCCTGGAGGCGCCAACAGCCATGAACTCGATGGCGCAACAACGGGTACCAAAAGTTAAAGGCCAGAGTGAATTGGATCGTGACCAATTGATAAGATCATCTAATTTGGCGAGGATGATGCTTCCTCCTTCGTATTCGGCTAAGATCGGATAATCGTTGGCCTCGAACTCTTTTTTACTTTTTACTCCCATTTCAATGCATGTTTTTTCCATCCGTAAAACAATCCCAAACCCAATATGGCAAAGAAGATCAATATTTCAACAAAGCCGGTCATTCCAACCTCCCTCATCACGGTAGCCCATGGAAAAACAAACACAGTTTCCACATCAAAAATGAGGAAGAGGATGGCAAACAGATAGTACCCGACCGTATATTGGTTCCAGGTTTCCCCGATGGTCTCCATCCCGCACTCGTATGGTTCAAATTTTGCCTTATTGTAGGAGGTCGGAGGGACATAACTGGAGAAAACCAGGGCCAAACCTACCAGTGAAATAGCCGTAATAAAGAAAAGTATTAAAGCGCTACTTTCCATAATTAATGAATTTTTTAATTTAGAATTATTCTAAAGAACTGATAATTAGTGTTCTTAAAAAACTTCGACAAAAATAGAAATTTATCCCTATCCCCACCACCCGATGTTAAAATAATTTAACAGGATATGGAAATAAATAAATTTTTAGATATAATCGGTTGAGGCAAAATAAGTTCAAATATGTTCCCGGATTAGTCTTTGTAAAATCGTGCATTCTCTTTGGTTATTATATCAATGGGCATAAGATTGATTTTTTCAAATCTGGAAGCTGAAACCAGATGCTGAAAAAGAATATTGATTCCCCGGTATGCTTGTTCCTTTGGTTTGTGGCAAATCAGAAAGTCGATAGTTCCATTTTGCAGGGATTTTACATTCTCATCCAAAAAATCAAAACCAATTAAAATTATCTCTTTCCCAATCCCTCTCTTTTCCAGATAATTTGCAACGGTAAAAACCCTTGAGCTGGTGACGAAGATGAAGTCAGGATTGCCCTCTTTGTTTAAAACTTCTGAGATCGAAGTTTCGACTGAAATGTAATTGGTCTGTTTTATTTCAACCTCAAGAATATGGTATTTTTTTTGATGTTCAGTTACCCAATGTCTGAACCCTTCTTCAATTCTTAAAAGGGGGTGGTTGTTCTCAATTTCCTTAGCAATATTTACAATTAGAATCTTGCTTTCCTCTTTTATCAGGTAGCTTACCAAATGTGCCACAACATATCCACTTTGGTACAGGTCCGGCCCAATATAACTTAGGCTATTGAAGTTAGGGATATCTGAATTGATAAAAACAAAAGGAATATTTCGTTCCTTCAATACACGAATGAACTGTATTGATTCTTCAATAAATAACGGGGCAATCAAAATCCCGCCAAACTTGCCTTGAAGAATTAATTTGGCCTGAATGTTAAATGATTCTTTATCATTCAGGTCAAAGAAAAATTTTTCGATTTCTATGCCATACTCTTTTATTTCTGCTTCAGCCGCTAAAATACCCTGGTAAGGCGATTCCCAGAAGTTTGTCTCTTGCGAAACATTCGGGATAAGCGTTGCCAGTTTTATTTTTTTGGGAGAGGCCAATCTGCGTGCCAGAATGTTTGGCTGATAATTTAACTCTTTAATAATGAGTTCTATCTTTTCTTTGGTCTTTTTAGAAACCCCTCCTCTATTATTAATAACCCGGTCTACAGTTGCCAATGAAACATTTGCCCTTCTGGCAATCTCTTTTACGCCTGTAAGTTTGTTCTGTTCTCTCATTATTTACTGAATTTTTTTTAGTTGTTCCCTGAATGGTACACGGGTTGCATTATTTTTTTGAAGGTTTGGCCCCTACCTGTTTCATTTCCCGATGAATTGCAGATAATATCTTTTCTTCCACATTATCCGCGAAGGGACCTGGAAGTCCATAATAGATCATGCTTTCATTTGCTTCATAACCACCTTCTTTAAGTACCCGTAAAGATGGGATGTAGCACATCACTTCGTTGCAGTAACCGGCCACGAACAAGTTTTCATTTCCGTATTCTTTTTTCATTTTCAGTGAATAGTCTACTACTACTTCACCACTCATTGCCAAAATTGTCAGATCATTATTGAAGCGGACTACTTGCAAGGGATAAGGGAAACGGCTGATGCCCCATCCCTTGTTGTATGCTTCCAGCATTAGTTTAGCCCGACGTTGTAAATACCGGTCAGGGCTTAAAATGTCTTTTTGGTACAATCCGGGATCGAATGGGGAAAATTCCAGATCAACAACCGCATAGTCTGTACGAATAGGGGGACGCACCGGATGAAGTTTGCCTGATAATACCTTTTGTACGGCATCGGACAGTGATTTTCCGTGTTGCATGGCAAGCTCTACGGTACCCCGTGGTTGTGGGTTTTGATCGCCTCCGCATCCCATGAAAAATAACGCGGTAACACCGGGATATGTTTTCTGCAGGTCTATTTGAGCGAACCCGGCATAATCGCCGCTGATTTGGTAGTTGTTCAAAGTAGTGTTATGGCAGGCATAGCCAAATAGAATAGCCTTTAATATACCCTCCGGAGTTGCAATTTTGAGTACCGGAACATCATGATCGACAGGGCCATTGAGATTTTTCCCATTGATAATTCCCTTTTCTGTGGGTTCACGCCGGTTCATTGCAAAATCAGCTGAACCATGGCCACTCCATACTTGCATGGGAGTGAGATGGCTCATTGCAGAATCTATCACAGCAACGATATCGTCTGTTAATTTCCTGGTGTAATTGGCCGCAGCCTGCTGATCCTCCTGATTAAAATCAAATATCATGCTAAGTGCCGGCCAAACCACAGGCCCGGAATGTGTGTGTGACGAGCTCAATAGCAATTGTGAACGATTGATCCCATACTTTTTGCCTACCCGATTGGCGATGGCCTCCGATACTTCGTGGGATAGGCCCAAAAGGTCGGTGGTTACGATGACTACCCGACTACCAGGATTTTCTTCGAATACCAACGCTTTGGCCCATATATCATGCATAACTTCTGTAGCCGGTCTCGATCTGCTTCCATAACCCGTCATCCAGAAGGGGAGTTGCGGAGTAATCACCCTGGATGCTATTCCTACATTGATTTCAGCGCCCCACGTGGTATAAACAATCAGCAGAAATACAACAATTAGTATCTTTTTCATATTATTATTTATTTGAGAAAAATTGAATAATACAAATTAATTTTTAGTTTTGAAGTAGAAATAATTGGCAGTGATTTGCTGATAAAATCCTCCTTTTGCATATTCCAGGCTAATGCAACTCCCGGGAAATATCCCCAATGATCGACGAACTTGGAGGACCCATCGGCCCTGAAGGTAGCGGTGATGATGTATTTGGATTTGTAATTGTAATCCCACCTGGTAGCATAAGAAACCATCGTGTTCCTGCTTGATCCTGAAACAGGATTATAAGGAATACCCTCCTCCAATCCATCCATTTTAAGATTCTCGTTGGGTAAGAGTCGTCCGCTATATCCATCAACAGATGAGTTGAAGCCATTTATCGAGAAGAGCCCAAATCCGGTAATCGTATGGTCCAGATTCGAATCAGCTACTATCGGCCGGTACATCCAGGCTCTCGCCAATACATAAGCAGTTGGATTATTTGAAGAAGCTGTGCTTTGGTTAATAACTTGTCCGAATTGAGTAACGCCACTGTAATTAGCAGTTATACCAGCTTTTATTTTCTTACTTATGGCCTGATCAATGGTTACCCTTCCTGAGTAACGGTTAAGCCCTGTATTGATTATTACGCCTTCCTGGTTATAAACAGATCCGGATATTGAATACATGGTTTGATCGTTACCACCCCTTAAGGATAGGTTATGATTTTGTACTGTTCCGGTACGTAAGACATAATCCTGAAAATTAACGCCTTTAACATTTCTGTAATCTTCCAGTGTCTTACCATTTGCGAAAAAAGCTGTTGTACTGGCATAAGCCGGATCAAGCTCCGTCTGGTACTTAATATATTCATAAGGACTCATTAGCTCAATAGGTTTTGGAGTCATCTGAAAACCCGTAGAAGTGCTAAAACTGACAACCGGCTTACCCGATTTCCCCCTTTTTGTTTGAATAAGTATAACTCCATTTGCACCTCTTGAACCATAAATTGCTGTTGAAGATGCATCCTTCAGGATAGTCATTGATTCAATTTCTTCCGGATTCAAAGTTGCCGGATTAAGATTTTCAACAGGAAATCCATCAATAACAAATAAAGGGGACGTGCTTTGCGTTAGCGAGCCGACACCCCTGATGATGATATTAATTCCGCCGCCAGGCTGACCATCATTTGAATTAACCTGAACACCGGCCACGCGTCCTGCCAATGCCTCAGCAAATGAACTTACAGGAGCTTTGGCCAAATCTTTAACAGGCACCAAACCAACAGAACCGGTTAGGTCTTGTTTGCGAATAATACCATACCCAATAACAACAATATCGTCCAATTTTAAGGTTATCTCTTTCATTACAACATCAATTATGGATTGACCGTTTAATGAAATTTCCTGCGATTGCATCCCAATAAAAGAAAAAATGAGTGTTTTAGCATCTGCAAGTACAGATAGTTTGAATTGTCCATTGGCATTTGTTATTGTCCCTGTAACAGTGCCTTTTACTAATACTGTTACTCCCGGTAGGGGAAGTCCTTGACTATCTGTCACTGTACCTGAAATTTCTTTCTTTAGTTGTTCTGCTGCGATAGTAACTTCATCCCGAGCAGCAAGTTTGTTCTGCTGCGAATACTTACCCGCGGCAGATGCAGCCATCGAAATAAAAACAAAAAATGTTAGTAGTTTCATTCGTAACAAAACTTCTGAAATGCTTCCCGGAGGAAAGAATTTCCTTTTACACTTCTTTTCCATAGTTTGTAAAATTAACATTTAACACAATTTAACGAAATTAAGTTAGGGCACGTGAACGCTTATTAAGTAAATTATTAACCGTTCACGTGCCCTAAAAGTAATAAACTATTTTCAAAAAAAAATTTTTAGCTAACTATTTTTGAGTCTTTTACAAAAAAAAATATTTGATTTACTTCCCTTCAAATAGATTAGTAGATTTCCCAATCTTTTAATGTTGCAGGATGTTCAATTTTAATAGTCCGGAACTCTGTTTGTCAATATAGAGTATTGCCGATTGGTGGTTTCTCAGAATTGTTGAAGGGTAACGCTCTGATATTTCCTGTTCAATTGTATTTGCGATAGCCTGAGCCTTGTTACTGCCCGGAACCATGCAGAAGATATACCTGGCTTTTAGCAATACCGGAATAGTTACGGTTAATGCATGGGTTGGTACTTGCCCGATTGAAGTAAAGCATCCCTCATTTACCTGTTGTTGGCGGCAAAGATCATCCAGCTCAACTACCTTTACCAGAACTTTGTCTGCGAAGTTGGCTTCATGCGGATCGTTAAAGGCAAGATGTCCGTTTTCCCCGATTCCCATGCAGACTATATCGACCGGATTTGTTGACAGCAATTGACCATACCGAATGCATTCTGCTTCCCTTGACTCACATTGTCCGTTCAGAAAGTTGACCGATCGAAATGGTTTCCGGTCGAAAATCCGTTCTTTCAGAAAGTTTCCGAATCCCTGGGGAGCTGTCGGAGTTAGGCCAATGTATTCGTCCATGTGGAATGCATTTATGCGTTCCCACTCAATACCTTCCTGATTGATCAGGTTTTCCAGAAATTCATTTTGAGAAGGGGCTGCAGCAAAAATGATATTTACAAATGGCTGGTTATGCAGTAACTCTTTTATTTTGTCACCGGCTTCAATACCAGCTGCGAAACCTAGTTTATCCCTTGATGAATATATTTTAACCGTCAGGTTATTCTTATTTAAAGATTGAATCATTTTTTTGTGTTATATTTTTTATGTTATAACTTGTTTGCAATAACAAGTCCGTTAATAATTGTTGTTTTTATTTGAATATTGTCGTCGAAAATGACAACATCGGCATCTTTGCCTGTTGTGAGCGAACCTTTTCGGTATTCAATCCTGCATATTTGTGCCGGTGTGGTGGTAATCATCTGAACAGCATGCAGCAATGGTATGCCAACCATTTTTATCATGTTGCGGACCAACAGGTCGGCTGTTGCTACACTACCGGCAAAAGCTGTCCGGTCGGGAAGTTTGGCAACACCATCTTCTATAATTACCTTCAATCCATCTTTCAGACTTCCCAGTATGCTTTCGCCGGAACCCATTCCGGCAGCACGCATCGAGTCGGTGACCAAAGCAATCCTGGATGGCCCTTTGTGTTTGTAAATCAATTGCAGAAGACTGGCTGGAAGGTGAACTCCGTCGGCAATAATTTCAACAGTCAGTTGGTCGAACAGGAAAGCGCTTTCAATAACTCCCGCATATCGAAAGGCATTCCGGCGCATCACCCCAGACATTCCGGAGTAAAGATGCGTTAAATGGGTAAAACCGTTTTCGAGCGCCTCGGCAACTTCATCGGATGTGGCATCGGTATGTGCGATTGCCGGAAGGATACCTCTTCGGACCATTTCACGGCCAAATTCCATAGCTCCTTCCAGCTCCGGTGCAGCGCTCCACCGGATGATGTCATCCGAATGATTGAGTATTGCTTCGTATTCCCCCTTTTTAGGTAAACGGATATAACGCGGATCCTGCGCCCCCTTCTGGTTCATCGAAAAATAAGGTCCTTCAAGGTGCAGACCAAGAAATTGGGCGCCTTTCGTATTTTCCTTTTTTGCCTGACTATAAACCGAAAAGGTTTGTAACAGATCTTCCGTTTCTGCGGTGAGAGTAGTTGGAACTAAGGCTGTTGTTCCATGTAATGCATGCATTTGAGCTGCACCCAGGAAAGCTTCAACGGTTCCGTCCATAAAATCGTGCCCTCCGCCCCCGTGGGTGTGTATGTCGATAAAACCCGGTGAAACATAGTTGTTTTGTGCATCAATGGTTTGAGCACCCGGAAAATCGATGTCCCCGTTGCAAACCCTGACTATTTTACCGTTATCAATCAGTACAGTCCCGTTTTCAACCAGCCGGTAAGGGGTGATTACCCTGCCATTGTATATTTTTAATCGTTTATTTTTTGAATTCATAATTATTTCTAAAGTCTTATTTCCTTTTATTTTATACTTACTTCTACTTTACCAAATTGAAAAAAGAGACGGTTTATTTTGTTATATGGCTA
>CAYHQN010000111.1:0-14915 GCA_964358545.1 uncultured Tangfeifania sp.
TTCAAAGACTGTAACCCTTCAAACTTTTTAAACAATTTAAACCCTTCAAACAATTAGAAATTGTTCTCTGTGTAACTCTGTGCTTCTCTGTGCAACTCTGTGTAATATTATAGGCCTTAAATCCCAGCTTTGTTTCTGAAGAACTCCAGTGTTTCTGAAGATGGCCGTTCCAACGGTAAATTGTACATCCTGTCCCATACCAATTGGGCAAGAACACCCAAAGAGCGACTTACTCCAAACATGACCGTATAGAAGAAATGCTCTGTAATCCCGTAATGCTGAAGCAAAGAACCTGAGAATGCATCCACATTAGGCCATGGATTTTTAATCTTGCCAAGCGACTTCAGAATTGGTGGGACGATATCGTAAAGATGATTGACTGTATCAATCAGGCTATCATTCTCCACATATTTTTGGGCAAATATCTGCTGCGCGGTAAAACGCGGATCTGTTACCCTCAATACAGCGTGGCCATAACCGGGAACGACCTGCCCAGAGGAGATGGTCTTTCTGATATAGGCTTCAATCTTCTCCCTCTCCTCCGCTTCGTTTTCACTGACACCTATCTCTTCCTTCATCTCAAAAATCCAGTTGATCACCTCCTGGTTGGCATAACCATGCAGCGGACCAGCCAGTCCAAGCATACCGGCAGCGTAAGCGTAATAAGGATTACTCAGCGCCGACCCAACAAGATGGGTCGCATGGGCAGATACATTACCACCTTCATGGTCGGCATGAATCATCATGTACATCCTGAAAAGCCGGTATATATCTTCCTGATCGTAACCCATCATGTGAGCGAAATTTGCAGCCCAGTCGAGATTTGGATCCGGAGGTATGAACTTTCCGTCTTTGAAATTCTTGCGGTAGATGTAAGCTGCAACTACCGGAAGACGGGCAATCAGGTCCATTACATCTTCGAAAGTAGTGTCCCAATAATCATTTTTGTGCAATCCATCACGGTGGGCCTTTTGAAACTTCGACTCGGTGGCCATGGCAAGTATAGCAGTACAGAATTGAGTCATCGGTTTACTGGTAAGCGGCATCGCATCCATAATCTCAATCACGTGTTCTGGTAACTCACTGCGTCTTACCCACTCTTTGCTAAGGGCGTCGACTTCCGCCTTGGTAGGAATCTCATTCAGCAGAAAAAGGTAGAAAAGACCTTCAGACAGAGGTTCTCCTTCAGGCCTGACTTTCGGTAATTTTTGCTGTATCTCAGGAATCGTATATCCCCGGTAGGTGATACCCGTATTGGGGTCGAGCTTAGAGGTTACGGTAAGCAGACCGGTAATTCCTTTCATTCCGGTAAGCACCTGTTCGATGGTAACCGACTCAAGCACAGTACTTCCAAATTCACCGATCAAACGTTTTACGATAAGGCGCTCTTCTTCACCCTTCTTCAAAAGTTTTTGTTTAATGTAATCCATAAAGAGTTTATTATGTTAGTTATATATCCATGAGCTCACAATCATCCCTGCTCTAAAAAACGACTCTGAAGATGTTACTATATGCAGGTGAAAATTACACAAAAAATGAATCAATTAATATATTTATCTAACATTGGATGTAAATATTTTATAAATCCAATATTTAGCCATAATGGAGAAAAAAGGCAAAAAAAAACCATCCAGCTAAGGATGGTTTTCTATGATGATTCAGTTCACAAGAGATCAGGAAGCAGCTTCTTCTGAGGCAGCTTCAACTTTTTTGCTCTCTTTTGCAGGTGTCTCTGTTTTCTTTGGTTTCCGGATTCTGCGTTTTTTGGTGGTGTCAGCTTTTGGGGTTGACAACATGTTCTCGTTGTAATCGACCAGTTCAATGATACACATCTCTGCGTTGTCACCAATACGGTTACCAGTTTTCAGGATTCTGGTATATCCGCCCGGACGATCTCCGATTTTCACGATAATATCGCGGAAAAGTTCAGTTACTACTGATTTACTTTTCAGATCGCTGAATACTTCCCTTCTGTTGTGGGTGGTATCCTCTTTGGCACGTGTAATCAATGGTTCAACAAAAACCCTCAACTCTTTTGCTTTTGCAAGGGTTGTAGCAATGCGTTTGTGAAGCAAAAGAGAGTTTGCCATATTGGAAAGCATTGCCTTCCGGTGAGAGCTGGTCCTACCTAAATGATTAAAACCTTTTCTATGTCTCATTTTAATTATTCCTTGTCTAATTTATACTTACTGATGTCCATCCCGAAACTCAGATTGAGATTTACCAACAAATCATCAAGTTCGGTTAAGGACTTCTTGCCAAAATTTCTAAATTTCAACAGGTCATTCCGGTTATATGTAACCAGTTCTCCAAGTGTCTCCACATCAGCTGCCTTCAAACAATTGAGTGCGCGGACAGATAGATCAAGATCGACCAGTTTATTTTTCAGTAATTGACGCATGTGCAGAATTTCCTCATCAAACTCTTCATTGGCAAATTTCTCATCAGAATCGAGGGTGATTTTCTCGTCAGAGAAGAGCATGAAATGGTAAATCAGAATTTTAGCTGCTTCCTTCAGGGCATCTTTCGGGTGAATAGAACCATCCGTATGGATATCAATCACCAACTTTTCATAGTCAGTTTTTTGTTCTACACGATAGTTTTCGACCGAATATTTCACATTCTTGATAGGAGTAAAAATCGAATCGATTGGAATGACCCCGAACTCCTCATCAACAGGTTTGTTCTCTACACCAGGAACATATCCGCGTCCCTTCTCGATCGTCATTTCGATCTGAAGTTTCACGTCTGTCTCCATGTTACAGATCAGCAAATCGGTATTCAAAACACGAAAGCCTGTGATAAAGTTGTTGATGTCACCCGCTTTGAATTTATTTTGTCCGAAGATGGTAACAGAGACCTTTTCACTGTCAAAATCTTCCACAACTTTTTTGAAACGGATCTGTTTCAGATTAAGAATCATCTCCGTAACATCTTCAATCACACCCGGGATGGTAGAAAATTCATGCTCAACACCTTCGATTTTGATCGTTGTGATAGCATATCCTTCCAAGGATGATAACAAAATTCTGCGTAATGCATTTCCGATGGTAATACCATAACCAGGCTCAAGAGGACGAAATTCGAATTTACCGATTTTGTCATCCGACTCGATCATGATCACCTTATCCGGCTTCTGGAAAGCTAAAATTGCCATAAACCTTATATTAATTATTTCGAATACAATTCGACGATTAACTGCTCTTTGATGTTTTCGGGGATCTCTTCTCTTTCAGGTACATTCAAAAATTTACCTGATTTTGCTTCGCCATTCCATTCCAACCATGAAAAGCTGCTGTGACGACGTGAGGAGAGTGAATCATTGATAGCTACCAATGATTTAGATTTCTCGCGTACTGCAACTATTTCACCAGGACGAACAGTGTATGAGGGGATATTGACCACTTCACCATTGACAGTAATATGTTTGTGAGATACCAACTGACGGGCACCTGCACGGCTTGGAGAAATTCCCAAACGGAAAACCACATTGTCCAAACGGCTCTCAAGTAACTGCAAAAGAACAGTACCAGTAATACCTTTGTGTGAATGCGCTTTTTCGAACAGGTTACGGAATTGACGCTCTAAAATGCCGTACATGTATTTCGCTTTTTGCTTCTCTTTCAACTGAGTACCGTATTCTGATACTTTTTTACGGCGTTTGCTATTGCCGTGCATTCCCGGAGGAAAATTTTTGTGCTCAAATGCCTTATCCGGACCATAAATTGGTTCACCGAATTTTCTAGCAATCTTTGACTTGGGACCTATATATCTTGCCATGTTTTTTAATTTAATTACTGATGATTAGACACGACGACGTTTAGGAGGACGACAACCGTTATGAGGCATTGGGGTAACATCGACGATCTCAGTCACCTGGATACCAACATTAGCGATAGCACGAATAGCAGATTCGCGGCCGTTCCCCGGTCCCTTTACGTAAACTTTCACCTTGCGTAATCCAAGATCAAAAGCTGTTTTTGCACACTCTTCAGATGCAGTTTGAGCTGCGTACGGAGTATTTTTCTTCGAGCCACGGAAGCCTTTTTTCCCGGCTGATGACCAGGAGATAACTTCACCGTTGTTGTTGGTCATCGAAATGATAATATTATTAAAAGAGGATGAAACGTGAGCCTGTCCAACAGCCTCGACATTGACAACCCTTTTCTTAGATATTCCAGTCTTTTTTGCCATCTCTACTTATTCTTATTTAGTAGCTTTCTTCTTATTTGCAACTGTCTTCTTTTTACCTTTACGGGTACGGGCATTGTTTTTGGTACTTTGTCCGCGAACCGGAAGGCCTAAACGATGACGAATTCCACGATAACAACCAATGTCCATCAATCGCTTGATACTCATTTGGTTTTCAGAGCGCAGCTCACCTTCAACCTTGAATCCATCGGTAATAACCTTACGAATTGCGCTAAACTGATCATCATTCCATTCATTGACTTTGATGTCTTTGTTGACACCTGCCTTTTCAAGAATTTCAACAGAGCGGCTGCGGCCAATTCCAAAAATATAGGTCAAGGCGATTTCGCCTCTTTTGTTATTTGGTATGTCTACACCAACTATTCGAGCCATAATCTTATATTGATTAAAAAATCGTTATAAATTTAACATTTTTAACCCTGACGTTGTTTGAACTTCGGGTTTTTTTTGTTTATCACGTAGAGACGTCCCTTACGGCTTACAATCTTGCACTCCGCACTACGTTTCTTAATGGATGCCCTTACTTTCATTTTTCTACTTATTAATTTTTGTATCTGAAAGAGATTCTTCCTTTACTAAGGTCATAAGGTGACATTTCAACCTTCACTTTGTCGCCAGGCAGAATTTTAATGTAGTGCATGCGCATTTTGCCCGAAATATGGGCCGTTATCACATGACCATTTTGTAATTCAACCCGAAACATCGCATTGGACAATGCTTCAATAATTGTTCCGTCTTGTTCAATAAATGATTGCTTTGACATAGAAACTAAAACTTCTGCATTATATTTGAAAACTCAAACTACTCCCCAAACTGCTCTTGAGAGCAAACCTTAAACATTCAATCATTCGACAGGGCTCGATGAAGTTATAACTCCCCTATCTCCTTCCAACACCTTTAAAGGTGGTCTTTTCATTGCCGCGCTTACTTCCTTCGTGTTAATTCAGGAAATAATCATAAAAAAACGGAGGCGATCGATTTTTTCAGGTCGGCAAAGATACTGAAAAGAAAAAAAAGATACAACACTCTTTTTCGGAAACAGGTAAACTTCTGCAAAATGATCAGAACGTATCAGATGGCAACCATTTTATGTCCCACTCTGATGTATGATGATGCTGTACAGCTAACTTGCCAGGATAATAAAATTCCTTACAACTTGTTGGATCAACCAACTAATTACATATTCATTCCGGCGGTACGGCCCTTGATGCGGCCAGACTTCAGCAATCCATCGTAGTGACGCATCAACAGGTGGCTCTCAATTTGTTGCAATGTGTCGAGTATTACCCCGACCATAATCAACAATGAAGTACCGCCAAAGAAGTGCGCAAACGATGTATTTATGCCTAACATCATAGCAAAGGCTGGCAATATGGTGATCAGTCCAAGGAAGATAGAACCAGGCAGCGTAATTCTCGACATAATGGTGTCGATGTACTCAGCAGTTCTTTTCCCCGGTTTGATACCCGGAATGAATCCGCCATTTTTCTTCATATCCTCTGCCATTTGGTTCGGATTGATGGTGATAGCGGTATAGAAATAGGTAAATATAATTACCATCAGGAACATGACTGCGTTGTACCAGAAACCGGTATAGTTTGAGAAGGATGCCATCATCCGTCCCATTGTCTCAGATGAGAAAAGACCGGCTACTGTTGCAGGGATAAACATGATTGCCTGGGCAAAAATGATTGGCATAACACCCGCAGCATTCACTTTCAGAGGAATGTACTGACGAACACCACCGTACTGACGATTTCCAACAATTCGTTTGGCGTATTGAACCGGTACTTTGCGCGTTCCCTGAACCAATAGGATCGTACTGGCAATAACCAGCAGGAAGACGACCAATTCGACAATCAACATGATAAAACCGCGTCCCTGCTCAGCCATCCTGCTCACAAATTCCTGAGCCAGTGATTGAGGCAGACGGGCAATAATACCAATCATGATAATCAGTGATATACCATTTCCGATTCCTTTGTCCGTGATCCGTTCTCCGAGCCACATAATAAACATGGAACCGGCAGCCAGGACTATGGTTGAACTTACATTGAATGCAAAAGCACCTATCATAAATGCCTGTTCAGGAAGTTGGTATCTGAGGTTAGCCAAATAAGCCCAACCCTGGAAAACCAAAATCACAACGGTCAGATAACGGGTCATCTGGTTGATTTTTCTTCTACCGGACTCACCTTCTTTCTGCAGCTTTTGAATGTATGGAACTGCGAATCCCAAGAGTTGAATGACGATCGAAGCACTGATGTAAGGCATGATCCCCAATGCAAAGATTGATGCATTGGAGAAAGCGCCTCCGGAGAACATGTTCAGCAGTCCAAGAATCCCATCCGATGTCTGATTTCTTAAAGCTTCAAAATGAGCAGGATTTGGATCGATACCGGGCAAAATGACGAAGGATCCAAAACGGTAAACCATCAGGAACAACAGGGTCACACCTAACCGGGATCGTAAATCCTCAATTTTATAAATGTTCTTAAGCGTTTCGATCAACTTTTTCATCAGAATCAGATTAATTCGGTAGTACCTTCCAATTTTTCAATGGCTTCTTTGGCAGTTTTAGAGAAAGCATGTGCTTTCACATCCAGCTTGCTTTTCAATTCACCTTTGGCGAGGATCTTAACTTTGTCATTCTTGCTGACAAATCCAGCCTCCAAAAATGTTTGAAAATCGATGGTTGCAAGTCCTAGATCATCTGCCAATTGTTGCAGCGCACTGAGGTTAATCGCTTTATATTCAACGCGATTGATATTCTTGAACCCAAACTTGGGAACAAGACGTTGCAGCGGCATCTGACCACCCTGAAATCCCTTCTTGGAAGAGTATCCAGACCGCGATTTAGCTCCCTTGTGACCACGGGTAGATGTACCACCGTGACCCGAGCCTTGTCCGCGACCAATCCGTTTTCCTTTTCTAACAGAACCTTCAGCAGGTTTTAAGTTATTTAATTCCATTTATTAAGAAATATTAATCGTTAACTTCTTCAACCTTCACTAAGTGCTGAAGCTTTCTAACCATTCCAAGAATCTCGGGGGTTGACTCATGAATCTTAGGTTGATTCAATTTGTGCAGACCGAGCGCATCAATGATTTTCTTTTGAGCTTTGGATGCGCCAATTTTGCTCTTAAACTGTGTAATACGAATTTTCATAATGTACTTTAGATTTATCCGTTAAACACTTTGTCCAGAGCCACACCGCGGTGTTCAGCAACAGTGTAGGCATCTCTCAGTTCGACCAATGCTTCAAAAGTTGCCTTTACCAGGTTGTGAGGGTTAGACGATCCTTTCGATTTAGCGAGGATATCATGGATTCCAACACTTTCAAGAACGGCGCGCATAGCACCTCCGGCTTTTACTCCGGTACCTGAAGAAGCGGGTTTCAACAAGACATTTGCCCCACCGAATTTTGCGGTTTGTTCGTGAGGAACAGTACCGTGAATAATCGGGATTTTAACGAGGTTTTTCTTTGCTGCGTCAACGCCTTTGGCGATGGCTGCTGTAACCTCACTGGCTTTTCCAAGACCCCAGCCAACAATACCGTCTTCGTTTCCGACGACAACAATTGCAGAAAAGCTGAAAGTTCTACCTCCTTTGGTAACCTTGGTGACCCGGTTGATTGCGACTAACCTGTCCTTAAGCTCAAGATCGCTGGTTTTTACTTTTTTAATATTTTTCGCCATAACGGTTATATTTTTAAACCTCCTTCACGTGCAGCTTCAGCAACTGCTTTAACTCGTCCATGATATAAGTTGCCTCCACGATCGAAGCAGGCGACAGTGATTCCGGCAGCAAGTGCCTTTTCAGCAGCCAATTTTCCGACCAGGGCAGCTATTTCAGTTTTGGTTCCGGCTTGAGAAGCGATTTCTTTGTTTAATGAAGAAACTGCCAACAAGGTTTTTCCCGCTACATCATCAACAAACTGAACAGAAATCTGCTTGTTGCTGCGAAAGATACTCATACGGGGAACCTCTGAGGAACCGGAAACAATTTTCCGGATTCTCATGCGAATTCTATCTCTTCTTTGAATTTTTGTAAGAGCCATAACTAAAAATCATTTATTTTTTAGAAGCCGATTTACCAGCTTTCCGACGTAGTACTTCGCCAACAAATTTAACACCTTTACCTTTGTAAGGCTCCGGCATTCTGAAAGACCTGATTTTAGCAGCAACATGACCGATCAACTGTTTATCAGCACATTTGAGCGTGATGATAGGGTTGGCTCTTTTGTCAGTAACAGCTGTAACGCTAACTTCTTTTGGCAATTGCAGGTAGGTGTGGTGAGAATGTCCCAATACCAGGTCAAGTACCTGATCTTGTGATTCTGCACGATAACCAACTCCAACCAATTCGAGTTTCACTTCATAGCCTTTTGATACACCCTGAACCATGTTGTTCAAGAGTGAACGGTACAATCCGTGCATGGCACGATGACGTTTTTGTTCAGTAGGACGTTTTACCAAAATCTGGCTGCCTTCAACCGAAATTTCGATCTCTTTGTCTACTTTCTGAACCAGGGTGCCCAGCGCTCCTTTAACGGTGACAATATTTTCACTGTCGACGTTTATCGTAACTCCGGCGGGTAAATCAATGGGAAGTTTTCCAATCCTTGACATAATAATCCTCCTTTATTAATAAACGTAACATAATATTTCACCACCAACGTTCATATCCTTAGCCTCTTTGTCGGTAATTACACCTTTGGAGGTAGAAATGATAGCGATGCCTAATCCGTTCAATACCCTTGGGACATCTTCAATTCCGCAGTAGCGGCGAAGTCCCGGTTTAGAGACACGTTTTAGATTCTTTATTGCCGGCGTACCATCAGCAGGATGGTATTTCAAGGCAATTTTGATGCTTCCCTGATAGTTGGCTTCTTCGTCAAATTTATAATTGAGTATATACCCTTTTTCTTTCAGAATTCTGGTAATCTCTTTTTTAATGTTTGACGCAGGGATTTCCACGACTTTATGTTTTGCTTTGATCGCATTTCTTAGTCGGGTCAAGTAATCTGCAATAGGATCTGTCATCTTTACGATAAATTAAACGATTACCAACTTGCTTTTTTAACTCCGGGTATTAGGCCGCTAGAGGCCATTTCCCGGAACTGAATTCTGGAAATACCAAACTGACGCATGTATCCTTTTGGACGACCTGTCAGTTTGCAACGATTGTGCAGACGAATTTTTGCCGAATTTTTTGGCAAAAGGCTCATACCGATGTAGTCACCTTCAGCTTTTAATTTAGCACGCTTTTCCGCAAACCTTTCAACGAGTTTTGCACGCTTCACTTCGCGGGCTTTCATTGATTCTTTAGCCATATCTTTTAGTTCTTTTTTGCGTTCTTGAACGGTAAACCAAAACTTTTCAGTAGTGCATATCCCTCCTCGTCGTTCTTTGCAGTCGTTACGAAGGTGATGTTGTATCCATTCATTTTGGTTACTTTATCCATCACGATTTCAGGAAAGATAATCTGCTCGGTAACACCAAGCGTGTAGTTGCCACTACCATCGAATTTGTCGCCAATGCCTTTGAAGTCGCGGATGCGGGGAAGTGCTATAGAGACCAAACGATCCAAAAATTCATACATACGGTCACTGCGCAGGGTTACCCTTACACCGATCGGCATTTTCTTACGAAGTTTGAAGTTGGCAATGTCCTTTTTGGAGATGGTAGATACTGGTTTCTGGCCGCTGATAGAAGCGAGCTCTTCGATGGCTACTTCCATGATTTTCTTATCGGCAATTGCAGAACCAAGACCTTGATTGATGATAATCTTCTCAAGTACCGGAACCTGCATAACAGATTTATAGCTAAACTCCTTCTGCAAAGCAGGAACGATTTCCTCCTGATATTTGCGTTTAAAAGTAGGTGTGTATCCCATTACTTAATCTCCTCCCCTGATTTTTTTGAATACCTAACTAGTTTCCCGTCTTTATCGAGTTTACGCCCGATACGGGTAGGTTTCCCTGTTTTAGGATCTTTCAGCATCAAATTTGAAACGTGGATAGACGCCTCCTGTTTGATGATGCCTCCTTGTGGGTGCTTGGAATTTGGTTTTGTATGTTTAGATACAAGATTAACCCCTTCTACGATGGCACGATCCTTTTCTCTGACCACTTCAAGTACTTTCCCTTCGGAGCCTCTTGAATTGCCGGAGATTACGACGACCGTGTCTCCTTTCTTTACATGTAATTTTTTCTGCATGGTCTGATTTAATATTAAAGTACTTCAGGTGCCAGTGAGACAATTTTCATGAAGTTGTCACGAAGTTCACGGGCCACTGGTCCGAAAATACGTGTACCTCTCATCTCGCCTGCAGCATTCAGCAGTACAATAGCGTTATCATCAAAGCGGATGTAAGAACCGTCGCTGCGGCGCACCTCTTTGGAAGTGCGAACAACGACTGCTTTAGAAACCGATCCTTTTTTGGTATCGCTGCCTGGCAGTGCGGTTTTCACAGTCACAACAACTTTATCTCCAACAGAGGCGTAACGTTTTTTTGTTCCGCCCAGTACCCGGATGACCAGGGCTGTTTTAGCACCGCTATTATCTGCAACTGTACAACGTGATTCTTGCTGTAACATATTACTTGGCTCTTTCTAAGATTTTTACTAATCTCCACCCCTTCTGTTTTGAAAGAGGGCGGGTTTCCATAATTAAGACGGTGTCGCCGATGTTACACTCGTTCTTCTCATCGTGCGCATGGAACTTGGTAGTCCTGTTCACGAATTTTCCGTAAATCGGGTGTTTCTCTTTCCCCTTTTCAGCAACTACGATAGTTTTCTCCATTTTATTGCTGACCACCACGCCGATACGCTCTTTACGAAGATTTCTTGTTTCCATAGTCATCATTTGTTTTCAATTTGACGTTTGCGTAATTCGGTATTCAGACGAGCGATGTTTTTGCGGGCGAACCGTATTTTCATCGGATTGTCAAGAGGGTTTACGCTGTGATTCAAACACATACGGACCATCTCTTCGTTCCCGTTTTCTATCTTTTCAGTGATTTCGGCTGTTGTAAGCTCTTTGATTTCTTGCGTTTTCATTACTCAATAATTGAAGTTTCTACAAAATCGCGTCGTACAACAAACTTAGTACTCACTGGAAATTTCTGCGCTCCCAGGCGTAAAGCTTCTTTAGCCAGATCAAAAGGAACCCCTTCGATCTCGATTAGAATGCGGCCGGGAGTTACTGTTGCAACAAAACCCTCCGGTGCACCTTTACCTTTACCCATCCGAACCTCGGCAGGTTTTTTGGTAATTGGCTTATCCGGAAAAATTCTGATCCAAATTTGTCCTTGACGCTGCATGTGACGCGTTACTGCAACACGGGCGGCCTCAATCTGGCGACCGGTGATCCATGCAGTTTCCAAGCTCTTTATGGCAAAAGATCCAAACGATAATTGGTTTCCGCGTTGTGCGTTGCCTTTAAGTTTGCCCTTCTGTACCCTTCTAAATTTTACTTTCTTTGGCTGTAACATCTTGTTTCGCTTTGTCGATGATTATCAGACTAATTACTTTTTACGCTTTCTAAAGCCACCCTTGCCACCAGCCGGCGGAGTTGGACGGGCATTCGGGCTGCGTGTCTGCTGTGCCTGACCTACATTTGGAGAAAGATCACGTTTACCGTAAATCTCACCTCTGCAGATCCAAACCTTGATACCGATCAAACCGGTCTTGGTTAAAGCTTCAGCCAGTGCATAGTCAATATCGGCTCTTAAAGTATGTAAAGGGGTTCTACCCTCTTTGTACATTTCTGAACGGGCCATTTCTGCCCCGTTTAAACGACCGGAACACAATACTTTGATACCTTCAGCGCCCATACGCATGGTTGCAGCGATGGCCATCTTGGTTGCACGACGGTAGGCGATTTTGCCTTCTACCTGGCGGGCAATGTTGTTGGCAACAATCTGAGCATCCAATTCAGGGCGTTTGATCTCAAAGATATTGATCTGAACCTCTTTTTTAGTGATCTTTTTCAACTCCTCTTTGAGTTTGTCTACTTCCTGACCACCTTTACCTATAATAATACCGGGCCTGGAAGTCTGAACAGTAATAGTGATCAGTTTCAAGGTACGTTCAATGATTATCTTTGAAATACTCGCTTTTGCAAGACGTGCATTCAGATAAGCCCTGATTTTGTGATCCTCGATCAGTTTATCACTATAATTGTTGCCTCCGAACCAGTTGGAATCCCATCCTCTGATGATTCCAAGCCTATTAGAAATCGGATTTACTTTTTGTCCCATATTATTATTTCGTATTTTCTTCTACAACATTTTTACTTGCCAAACGGACAGTCACGTGATTTGAACGCTTTCTGATACGGTGTCCTCTTCCTTGCGGGGCCGGACGTAAACGTTTCAGCATGCGGGCCGAATCAACAAAAACTTCCTGCACGTATAGGTTGCTTTCTTCAAGTCTAACCCCTTCATTTTTAGCCTGCCAGTTTGCAACTGCCGACATAAGGAGTTTTTCTACTCTGCGTGATGCCTCTTTGGAAGAGAACTTCAATACGTCTAGTGCACGATTTACCGCCATTCCACGAATCATATCGGTAACAAGGCGCATCTTACGCGGCGAAGTGGGACAATCGTGCAAAACAGCTTGACATCTCAGTTTATTTGCTTCTTTGAGCAATTCAGCGCTTTGCTTTTTTCTAGAACCCATCTTGGTACTTTTTACTTCTATTATACATATCCGCGTTCATGGCTTATTTCTTCTTATTGCCACCATGACCTCTGAAGGTGCGGGTAGGAGAAAACTCACCCAATTTGTGTCCAACCATGTTCTCAGTAACATAAACCGGAATAAACTTATTCCCGTTGTGTACTGCAATGGTATGTCCTACAAAATCAGGCGAAATCATTGAATGTCTTGCCCACGTTTTTACGATCGACTTCTTTGCTGATTCATTGAGAACCAACACTTTTTTCTCCAACTTAAAGTCGATGAAAGGGCCTTTTTTTAACGAACGACTCATAATCTACTCAGTTTTTTAGCGATCATTTTTTTCTACGTTCAATAATGTACTTGGTCGAAGATTTTTTCTTCGAGCGGGTCTTATAACCCTTCGCAAGCAACCCTTTACGTGAACGCGGATGTCCACCGGATGCACGTCCTTCACCACCACCCATAGGGTGATCCACAGGGTTCATGGCTACACCACGAACACGGGGACGACGCCCCAACCAGCGGCTTCGACCGGCTTTACCTGATCTTTCAAGGGCATGATCGGCGTTTCCTACAGTACCTACTGTTGCACGACATGCAACCAGTACCATACGTGACTCGCCTGAGGGGAGTTTGATGATGGCGTATCGTCCTTCACGTGAGGTGAGTTGCGCATAGGTACCGGCCGAGCGAGCCATAATACCGCCCTGACCAGGATGCAACTCAATGTTGTGAACGATTGTACCAAGAGGTATTTTTCCAAGAGGTAGCGAATTACCGATTTCTGGAGCAACTTCATTTCCGCTAACAACGGTCTGACCTACTTCAAGGCCATTCGGTGCCAACATGTAGCGCTTCTCTCCATCGGCATAAACCAAGAGTGCGATACGAGCCGTACGATTTGGATCGTACTGGATCGAATCAACGCGTGCCGGAATGTTGTCCTTCTCACGGACAAAATCTATCACACGGTATCTTCTCTTGTGCCCGCCACCTATATACCTCATTGTCATCACACCGCTGGTATTTCTACCACCGGTACTCTTCATGGGCCTTAACAATGATTTTTCAGGTGTATTGCCAGTTGTAATTGAGGCAAAAGTACCAATCACTTTGTGCCTTTGACCCGGAGTTACAGGTTTTAACTTTCTAACTGCCATTTTTTACTTAGATATTGCTGTAAAAATCAATATTCTCTCCTTTGTTCAACGTGATAACTGCTTTTTTATAAGCATTTGTACGTCCGGTAATCACCCCACTTTTTGTAAAACGGGATTTTAACTTACCGGCATATATCATCGTGTTGACAGAAATTACTTTAACGCCATAGATTTCTTCCACGGCTCTTTTGATCTGATGCTTATCTGCCTTCTTATCTACCATGAAACCATAGCGGTTTAATTTCTCCGCTTGGGCATTCATTTTCTCGGTTACGATAGGGCGAATCAAAATTTCAACCATTTTCTTATGCGTTAATCTTAAATAATTCCTCCAATTTAGCTACAGAACTCTCTGCCAAAACAATTTTTTTAGCTCTCATAATCTTGTAAGTACATAATTCTGAGGTAGTTACAACTTCTATGTTCTGTAAATTTCTGGTTGACAAATATATGTTTTTATTTGCTTCCGATAACACTATCAACGAGTTTTTATCACTGATTTTCAAATTATTTTGAAGTGTGATAAATTCTTTCGTTTTGGGCATATCAATTGAGAAGTCCTCAAGAATTAAAATATCACTGCCTTGTGCCTTGTAGGTCAGGGCAGATCTGCGTGCCAACTCTTTCAGTTTCTTGTTCAATTTGAAACCATAATTCCTCGGACGTGGGCCAAACATACGACCACCACCACGGATTGTACCTGATTTGATACTTCCCGCACGGGCGCCACCGGTTCCTTTTTGCTTTTTAATCTTTCTGGTTGATCCGGATATTTCGCCACGTTCCTTGCTCTTATGGGTACCCTGACGTTGATTTGCCAGATATTGCTTCACGTCGAGATAAATCGCGTGATC
>CAYHQN010000112.1:0-14669 GCA_964358545.1 uncultured Tangfeifania sp.
GCCAAATGGTCGCCGTCTTTTATTGAATAAAAATTTATTACAAGCACAACATCTTGAAATTCCAAGTTTAACTGACAGACGACCTTTACCAAACGATCCATCATGTTGCAATACCGGTTTTATCTTCATATAAAATAACTATAAAAACAATATTTTTACAGTTTTATATCGTCTAATTAGATTCGCTCCTCCAAATGAACCCACTCGTCCTAAAAGATCTCATCGCTGAAAAGAACAGCAAGCTTGCCGGTCGGATTCCGGGATTTGTCTATGGCTTGCTGAACAGGTTGCTTCATGTCCGCGAACTCAACGAAATCATCTTCAGATATGGCGATAAAAAAGGAATTGATTTTGTCGTGTCGAGCCTGGGATATTTCGATGTCAGTTTTGAATTTCTGGGTACTGAAAACTTGCCCAAAGAGGGTCGATACATCATAGCTTCCAACCATCCGCTGGGTGGATTTGATGGTTTGATCCTGATGAACGGGATCACCAAATTTCTGGGCCCCTCCCTTTTCCTGGTAAGAGACGAACTGACAAAAATCCCACCGCTGAAGGAACTGTTTATCCCCATCAACAAATATGGGAATCAGCGGAGTTCCATCAATCAGATCAATGCAGCCTACGATTCGGATAAACAGGTATTGATATTCCCGGCAGGCCTGGCCTCCCGCAAAAAACGCGGGATCATTGCCGATCTGGAGTGGCACAAACACTTTATCCAGAAATCGGTTGAACACCAAAGGGATGTCATCCCGGTTTTCATGAGCGGACGCAACTCCAACTTCTTCTACCGGTTTTGCAACTTCAGGAAGTTTATTGGCATGAAATTCGGCATCGAGATGCTTTTACTTCCTGACGAGATGTTCAAACAGCGGGGGAAAAGCTTTACCATCACCTTCGGAAAACCGATCCCCTGGCAAACTTTCGACCACACCAAAACCCCGACCGAGTGGGCGGAGGAGGTGAAGAAGGTGGTGTATGGGCTTCCTGGTAAGTGAGGAAGGGGATGACTAGGAAGACTGGGACGAAGGGGACGACCGAAAGACGGAAAGAAAGAGGGGACGACTGGGACGAAGGGGACGACTGAAAGACTGAAAGACAGAATAAATATGAAAATTGGAAAATGTGAAAATGTGAAAATTGGCAGTTGCACAATCCTAAATTTCTTGACGACCATGCTTAGCCTTCGCAAATCATCGGAGGGGTTAAATGTTAATAGCCCGGGGTAAAGCGACGAAGGAGCGACACCCCGGGTTGAGAATGATGAAGGAAGAGCCGTCCGCGGTAGCATTTTCAAAAATGAGATTGGATCCTTTCGGACGGAAGGTACGTGTGGAGGCAGATGAGAAGATGAAAGATGCATAAATGGGACATAGAAGCCTGTCGAAAGATCGAAGGGTTGACCACGATTTTGCACATTCACAAATCCAGCCGCGTCAGCGGCGACATATTGGTAGAAAAAGGATGCATCGCAGGATTCCGTCTGCGAACAAACGTTTAAAAAGGCGACACTTCTCCTTTCAGACGGAAGAAACGGAGGAAGGAAGATGTCCATCTCCTTGTGTTCCTATTGACCAGAAAAATTCAGCATTTTAACAATATTTAACACTGCAAAGGGTAACCTTTCCCAATCTTTTGGTATTAATAAGTAGATCCTGATCTGCAAACTTTGGTGCCGATCTGCCGAACCTGTTTGATTACTTACCCTTTATGCCATGACAATCAATAATAGATTTCTGGTGAAAAGCCACAATAAATTTATCTGAAAGGCCGTACCGGATTCCTCCCTTCTGCTGCGTATTGAAAACTTGCCGTGTTTATCTGCTCACCGGTGCGGCCAAAAGTTGGACTGATCCATCTTTCAGGAGCAGATCTCGTTTGGCAATTCAAAATCATTAGGGATGCAAGTTGTGAGATTAATGAATTCATAAATAGACGATTATTGTATTTAGACGAGTTCATCCAAACAACCATTCTGTGGCCTTTGTCATCTAACGTATAAACCATATACGAATGAAAACAAAAATCTTAAACACAGCCATTGTTGTACTTCTCTCTGCCTTAGCGATAGCCGGTTGCAATAAAGAGAAGGAAGAACTATACGATTTTGATGGATATATTGTTGGCTTTGTTCCATTCACGGTACAATGTCATTCCCAAATTGGGTATGAAATAATATCCTCCAATTTAAAAGATACATTGGTCACTTACAATCTATCTGATGAAAAATTTCAGATGCCAGCATCAGTAATAGGAAGTTCAGGGGAGACACTCTATAAAATTCCTGAGTCTTTTTTCCAAGCCTTATCATCTCGCTATGAATTAAAAATCAAAGGGACATTCCGGTTTGCAAAAGATAATGAAGTACCAACACATCTATGCGCTGATTATTTATCAATTAATTACAAAACCGTGATTTTTACTATAGCAACAAAGTAATCAACCATAAAACTATAATCCAATTTAAAATATGCAGTCATGAAAATCAAGAATTCAATTATTGGGCTGGCCGCTCTTTCAATAATCGTTTCGATGGGCTTTATTCAAACAAATAATTCTAAATTTTACTATTCCAATAACGAAAAAATAATAATAACCGAACTCGATAATAAACTTATAGTAAGATATAAAAAAAATAAAAAGTCAGACAGGACACAATTATCGCTAAACCTAGAACTTGCAAATAAGCCAAAAATATGAAACGGCCTCCATCCATAGATCATCTCCGTATAATCAATTCAGATTTGAGTGTAGAAATCATAATTTGTTCAATTTTAAAAAACTTAAAAACCATGAAATTACTAATGATCTTATTACTAGTCGTTCCCATCGTCGCTATTTCTCAGTTTGAAAAACCAAAATGGGATTTTCCAGTGAAGCCAGGAACTGATAAGTGGAAAACATTAAAGAATAATGTTGAAAAAGTTGAGGCATGCCAAATTCCAAAAGATGTATTGTCTCTGTTGAAAACGCCGGAACTTATACAGACTTGCCTAAATTATCCTTTACTACCCGATATTTTTGCATTTGATAATATCAAAGATGGTTTTGAAAAATTTGAAAACGATTTTAATGGTTTTAGAGAACTGATAAATCGTGAGGATGTTGCAATAGAATTACTGAAATTATATAAAAAGATAGACCCGGGTTATATTCCCAAAGATGGAACGATTTTAGAAAAAGGGACTTATGCTTTTCGTTTATCTTTTATTGAACTTTTTGTCTCGCATCCTTTGGTGATAGTAAAACTTAGCTCAAGTGGAAAAAAAGAAATCATCAAGGAGTTCTTGTTGAAGAAAGAAAAGAAAAAAACCCGACCTGTCTGGTATCAGAATACCGGAATCCAAACCATCTATTTGGCTATTGTAAATATAATGCAAAGTGATACTAATCAATTCCAATCGGGGCTTGACGTTTCTAAAATATCTCCGTATATCTATTCAGGGATTTTGACGAATCCAGAAACTATGGATCAAATCGATCAGGCGGCAAACAAATACTTAAAAAACTAATAATCATGAAAGCAAAAGCATTATTGTATCTATTCATTTTATCTTTTACCCTGTCGTGTGAAAAGGATAAAGATACTTACATAAAACCTTTACATGACATCAGTGCCTGTGGAAAAAAGGATCCGCTAAATCAACTAGAATGGTTAAATGAGTTAGCAAACCAATCATTAAATGACAAAACGGGAAATTACGTGGGAAGTATATGGATAATAACTTATGAAGGCTCGGATATTATTGTCACAGATATGGCTTTAGGGTCTGGAGGAATTCTATATTATTTCTTCGATTGCAATGGAGAACAAAGTTCGTCTTTAGAGGGTTTAGAGCCAAACGATTTAAATAACTATCTGATGGATTCAAATAAGGTTTTCAGCACTATAAACTATTTGGATTAAAAGGAAAAACTTTCTCACATATTCGATAAACTTACTTAAAGCATAAAATATTATGGCATCAATATTTACAACAAAATTGAGATTAATATACTTGCCTATATGTATTTTGTTTACAATAAATACAATGGGACAAGTAAGAAGTGATGTTTGTACACCAAAAGGGAATCCTATAATAGCGTACATAACTCCTGAGAACTCAGATAGTATGAGGTCCTATTTTGATAATTATTTCGCTACTGCATATCCCAATGCAGTGCAAATTACCACTTATGATGGGTTTAGTTCAACACGAAGATTTAATTGTCATGGTTATGCATGGCATATCTCAGAAGGTGGTTCTGATCGTTGGATAGGACTGGGAAGCCCTTATGATAATGATCCTGAATATGGATATTGGGACGATGGTAGTTATGTAGAAGTTATTGGCTCAGTTCCATATCCTGGAAAAGTAAACTGGTCATCAGGAGACCATTCTGCAATTACAACAGAAAATTCAGGTATATTGATTTCAAAATGGAATGAATATCCTTTAATGAGACATGCTTGGGATGATTCCCCATATGGAACGAGTAATTTAAAATACTATAAACTGAGTATTTCCCTTTCCGGCCCTTCCACCGTCTGCCCTTCCGGCACAACTTTTACTGTAAACAATGTACCTGTCGGATGCACCGTAAGCTGGACTTGCAGTACAAATATTACATTCGATAACCAAACCGGTAACCCCAAAGTATTTACAGCTAATGGGACCAGTGCGGGTTGGATTCAGCCAATTATCATTTCAAATTGTGGCCAGATTGCACTGCCACGAAAAGATGTGTGGAATGTACCACCAACATCATACATCACTTTTACGGTATATTATTCAAATGGAGTTTTAGCGCCACAAGCAGGCGGTACCTGGCTAATGTGCCCCAATACCAATTACCATATATACATAAACAACAGCAGTCCGGTACAGCTCTCGAACTACACCTGGACTACCCCATCGGGCTGGACACAAAACTATACCTACCAGAATATGGTTTCGGTCAATACCAACTCTTCTCCCGGAGGCCAGGTGCAGGTAAGCGCATTCGTGAATGATTGCAACAATAATTACAATATTGTAACCACATATTTTGGCACATACTCTTCGTGTGGCCCCTAAGCATGGTTCTTATGCACAACCCGGCGGTACGGGTTAAAATCGAAGATGAGGTTGTCAGCGAAAAGCTTGTGGTAAAACATTCGCATACTAAGGATTCCATCCTTTATAAAAAGGGTGGAATCACTTTTGAATTCTGTCCCCCCATTTTCCGGACATCAAATAGGTTTTGATTTGTATCAATTTGTGAAATTGTGCTGGAATTATTGCTATTTTTGGCCAGCACTAATTTCATTTTTATAGATGAAGGAGATTATTCCTCCCGTTGTCAGGGAGTTACTGGAGGCAGAACTCACTCCGGAAAAATTTCAAAGAAAGACGAACAAGGCCGATAACGAGATATATATCCTTACCTACTTTGATTCACCCAACCTGATGCGCGAGATCGGCAGGCTCAGGGAGCTGACCTTCAGATCAGCAGGAGGAGGTATCGGAGATGAGCTTGACATCGACCAATACGATATTTCCGAAACACATCCATACAAACAATTGATTGTTTGGGATCCTGCCAACAAGGAGATCCTGGGTGGGTACCGGTACATTCATTGCAGCGGACTCGAAAAGGATGCCCATGGAGAAGTTCCGCTGGCAACAGCTCACCTATTCAACTTTTCTGACGAATTTGTTTCTGATTACCTGCCTTCCGTCATTGAATTGGGCCGCTCTTTTGTGCAACCCGACTACCAGTCGACCAAAGTCGGATCAAAGGCGCTCTTTGCCCTTGATAACCTTTGGGATGGATTGGGAGCCCTAATGATTGACTATCCCGAGGTTAAATATTTTTTCGGAAAGGTGACGATGTACACCCACTACAATCAGGATGCCCGCAACATGATCCTCCATTTTTTCAGCAAGTTCTTCTCCGATCCGGATCACCTGGTTTGGGCAAAAAAACCGATGGTCTACCAGCCTGATCAGGAAAAACTAGCGGAGCTTTTTGACGGAAAAGATTACGAAGCAGCTTACAAAATTCTGTCACAGGAGGTGAGAAAGCTGGGCGAAAATATCCCTCCGCTGATAAATGCCTACATGAACCTGACACCCAATATGCGCACATTCGGAACGGCCATCAGCGATGAATTTGGTGATGTGGAGGAGACAGGAATCATGTTAAGTATCGAGGATATGTACGATATCAAGATCGATCGTCACGTCTCAACCTACCTGGAAGAGCTGGTCGAAAAAGAAGACAATCCCAAAATGCGCTTTCAATAAGCCCTTCCGTCTATTCCTTCGATGTAGTTGATAAAGGAGGTATTGACCACTTTGTTCCCGCCGGGTGTTGGATAGTCGCCGGTAAAATACCAGTCGCCCAGATCATTCGGACAGGCGATATGTAAATTCTCAACACTCTGGTAGACAATTTCCACTTCCGCTTTGCATTCGGCCGGTTTCAGCAGCTGGGCGATTTTGCCCGAGATATCCTCATCACTGAACGGCCGGTAGATCTCCTTCACATAATTGACCATCTCCTCTTTGGGCAGGTGCTGCTGATCCTTGCATTTGCGGTAAACTTCATCGATCACCTTGGATTTTCCTGTCTCTCTCAACAAGGCAATGGCCGCTTCGAAAGCCACAAATTTACCCAGAATGGCCATGTCGATGCCATAGCAGTCGGGGTACCGGATTTGCGGGGCAGAGGAAATGATTATAATTTTCTTTGGCTTCAGCCTGGACAGGCTCTTTAGGATGCTTTGTTTCAATGTTGTACCACGAACAATGGAGTCATCAATGACGACGAGCGTATCCTTGTGGTTCTCCACCACGCCGTAGGTCACATCATAAACATGGCCAACCAAATCATCCCGGCTGCTGTCATCGGCGATAAAGGTGCGCATCTTCACATCTTTGATGGCTATTTTCTCCATCCTTGGCTGGACCGAGATGATCTCGCCAATCTCATCCTCAGTCATTTTATCGCCAAGGGCGTGAATTTTCTCCTTTTTCCACTGAAGCAGATCGGACCGGATGCCCTCCATCATACCAAGGTAAGCAGTCTCAGCCGTATTGGGAATAAAGGAGAAAACGGTATGCTTCAAATCATTGTTGATCGCTTTGAGAATAACCGGGGCCAGCAGGAAACCCAATTTTTTTCGCTCCTTGTAAATATCCCTGTCAGATCCGCGGGAGAAATAGATCCTCTCGAAGGAGCAGGAGCTTCTTTTTTGCGGCACACGGACCAGCTCCTCTTTGTAGGTTCCGTCCATTTTTATGATCAGCGCGTGACCGGGTTTTATCTCTGACACACTGTTCCAGCCTACATTCATGACCGTCTGGATAACAGGTCTTTCGGAGGCCACCACCACAATTTCGTCGTCTGCATAATAGAATGCCGGACGAATCCCCCAAGGGTCTCGGACAACGAAGGCATCACCGTGACCGATGATTCCACCGATGGTATACCCTCCGTCCCAATCGCGGCTTGCTCTTTCAAGAACTTTCCGGATATCGATATTTTTCTCGATCAGCGGAGAGATTTCGGCATTGGCATAACCTTCATTTTTGTATTGTCTGAAAAGCAGCTCGTTCTCTTCGTCGAGGAAATGGCCTACTTTTTCGAGGATAGTGACTGTATCATTGAACCCCTTTGGAAACTGACCGAGTCCGACCAACAGATTGAAGAGTTCATCCACATTGGTGAGGTTGAAATTCCCTGCCAAAACCAGGTTCCGCGAACGCCAGTTGTTTTGGCGCATCACCGGATGGGTCGACTCCACGCTGTTGCGGCCAAAGGTGCCATATCTCAGGTGACCAAGGTAAAGTTCACAGGCAAAAGGGAGATTGGCCTTGGCCCAGGTTGGATCGGGAAATGCCTGGGGATATTGCTGTTGGGCATGGCTGAACTCTTTGAAAATCTTTACGAAAACATCCCTGATTGGATTCGGATCGATGGAGCGGTGTCTGAAAATGTATTCCCTGCCAGGTGACATATCCACTTTTACGCCAACCGCTCCGGCACCGTCTTGTCCGCGGTTGTGCTGTTTTTCCATCATCACGTAGAGTTTGTTGATCCCGTATTGCCAGGTTCCGTATTTCAGCCGGTAGTATTCCAGCGGTTTACGAAGCCTGATCAGGGCTATTCCACACTCGTGTTTGATTTGGTCGCTCATGCTCTATTTAATTTCTACTTGAACTACCGGTCCCGGAAAAGCGATTTCGTCTGAGACGATAAACGCGTTCGAGAAACCGGCTGCAAAACTCTTTAATACCTTTAATGCCTCACTTTTGCTCCTGAAATCACCCGCTCTCACGATAAAATCGGGAGATTTAAAGATCAGATAGACCCTGGTTTCAGGATAAAGGGCGTTGAAATCGGCCTTTACTTTTTCGGCAAGTGCCCTTGCCTGCACGCCGGATCCAAAGTACAATTGAAGACGGTAACCCGGGAAGGTTCCTGTTTTTCTGCTTTGGTCGTATTGTTGCCGAAGAAGATCCGCAATTTCACTGCTGGATTCCACATTTAAACGTTGCCAGATAAATGAGCCATCAGTAACGGCAGGAGGTGGCGCGATTGGTCTGGCTGTTTGGGACTCCGTCCGGCAGGTAAATGCCACCAGAAATAAAAAAATCAAAATGCCTGTTTTCCGTCCAATCGAAATCATATCACGGATAATTTGGCGCAAAGATAAGGAAAAGAGTTAAAGTTCGTTTGCTTCTTTTAAAGCTTGAAGTTCAATATCAAGTGAAATCCTAAAATCAGTTTGTCTTATTTTCTCTAGAAGTGGTCTTATTGAAGGTATAAATCCCATTCGTTTAGCTTTAATTAATACACCCACAGTTCCAGTGTAAATTAAATGAAGTTGTTCAGCAATCCTTCTGGCTTTATAATCATCCAAAATCAAGGTACAATCTGGAGTCTCTAAAGCTAAAGCAATTGCGCTTGATTCCCCTTTGTCAATTTGCATTTCCAGGAGTTGTTGACGGTATTTATCCTTAACATCCTTAATTTCAACCCACTCAGGAAGTTTTTCGCCATATTCGTTGGCGATATCTATCGTAGTTGCAATTCGGCCATAAACTTTGTGCAACAAGTCAAGTTCTCCAATATTTGTAAGAATAATAAAACAGCTAGTATCTGAAATGATTGTTTTAGGCATTTGCTGCATCCCTTGAGATATCAGAAGCAGGATAATTAAATATGGAGACTTGGTACTTCCCCAACAATTCAGCAAATGTCCTTTTAGACAAATTAGCTAATTCAGCAGCTTGGCCAAGCGACAATTTCCCCTGTTCATATAGTCTTGAAGCAAGGATCATTGTCAGTTCATTGCTGTCATATTCTAAGGTATCTGGTATATTTAATGTCACTTTCTTCATGTGTCAAAGGTACTAAATTCATGGTTATAATGAAATGGCTGATTTGTTCTGATAATTATCTTTGGAAAGTTTATGCTCAATCAAAACACATGCTATAAAGGTTAATTGCACAAGGTCATTCTGATCTCGTTAAGGTAATTCACATTGGTTTGCCTAGCCATTCGTTAATTTCATTGTCAGCTTTTTCATTCTTTAAAAATTGCCCATTTTCAAATTGCTTTTGCGCTTCCTCAATTGCAAGGTTCTGTTCATCAGAAAGTTTATAGATACTATTGGCAATTTCCTCATTTGTAATTAAGCGATACATCTCTTCCAATAGTTCATTATTCTCGGTTGCATTGATTTTCCCAATCAGCCTTTTTCTTAATTCAGTTACTGTCATGATGTTCCGTTTTTACAAATTTATAAATTCCTCCGACCTTTTGCTGACAACAACTATCGGAAGACTAAAAGCAGACCTCGCTAAATTCAAATACCAACCATTATTGTCACATTAAATTTACAGAAAATTCCCCATAACTCAAAGTCTTTCCTCAGATTATAAAAATGGAAGAATTGATTCTAACTTTGCAGCCTGTCAGCTTCTGCGGTAGCTGACACAATTTTTGAAACAATGACGGAAAAAAAACTATATATCGAAACATACGGCTGCCAGATGAACGTGGCCGACAGTGAAGTTGTCGCGGCAGTCATGGGAGACCGCGGCTTTATCATAACCGATCATTATGCCGATGCGGATACCATCCTTGTTAACACCTGCTCGGTACGCGACAACGCTGAAAAGAAAATTTGGAACAGATTGTCATTCTTTAAAAGCCTGAAAAAGAAAAATCCGAAACTGGTCGTCGGACTGATCGGTTGCATGGCCGAACGCATTGGCGATGAACTGATCGAAAAAAAATCGGTCGATCTGGTTGCCGGTCCGGATGCCTACCGGGATCTTCCTTTCCTTTACGACAAAGCCCTTTCGGGGGAAAGCGCCGTCAATGTTGAGTTGACCATCGACGAGACCTACGATTCCATCATCCCTAAAAGGATCGGTGAAGAGCGAATAACAGGCTTCGTATCTATCACCAGGGGATGCAACAATTTTTGCACCTACTGCATCGTTCCTTATACCCGCGGCCGGGAGCGCAGCCGTGATCCCAAAGATATCCTTAACGAAGTGAACGCCTTGATGGAAAATGGCACCAGGGAGGTAACGCTGCTTGGGCAGAATGTCAACTCGTATGTCTGGCATCCCGAAGCCACCCGGAAGCCGGTTAAGTTTCATGATCTGCTGGAGATGGTGGCACAGCTCTCACCGGCCCTGCGTGTCAGGTTTACCACTTCTCACCCCAAAGACCTATCGGACAAATTGTTAAAGAAGATGGTTGCCTATCCGAATATATGCCGTCACATACATCTTCCTGTCCAATCGGGCAGTTCGGCCATTTTGAAAAAGATGAACAGGAAATATGACCGCGAATGGTACCTCGGCCGAATCAAGGCGATTCGCGAAGCCCTACCGGGATGTGGCATCACCACAGACATTTTTTGTGGCTTCTGTTCCGAAACCGAAGAGGACCATCAACAATCCCTGCAACTGATGGAAGAGGTTCAGTTCGACACCTCCTTTATGTTCAAATTCTCGATGCGTCCCGGAACCTATGCCGCCGACCATTTCGTGGACGATGTTCCGGAAGAGGTGAAATCCAGGCGTCTTGAGGAGATCATTCACCTGCAAAACCGGCTTTCGCTGGAGAGTAACCGTAGGGACATCGGCAAAACCATGGAGGTACTTGCTGAGGGAATCTCCAAAAAGAAAAAAAGCGAATTCTTCGGCCGCAGCTCACAGAACAAAGTAGTTGTATTTCCGAATAGTGGCATCGAAATTGGCGATTTTGTCCAGGTAAAAATCACTGGATGCACTCAAACAACTTTGATCGGAGAAGTGATGGGTGGGATTGATGCTCCGACGGAGTAAGTAATAGAGAGAAAAATTGGAGAGAGAAGGCTTTATTTCATTGCCGTCTGCTTTAGCTGACGGACGAAAGGATCAGTCTTCCCCTGGCTTTAGCCAAACCTGCTAAAATTGGGCTAAAGCCATTTCACAACTATGCTAATGAACCGTCAGCTAAAGCAGACGGCAATGAAAAAGAACCGATTCCCATGGATTAGAACCAAAGTGTCGCATACTCACAAATCCAGCCACGTAGTGGTGACATATTTGTAGCCCGGGGTAAAGCGACGAAGGAGCGACACCCCGGATTATGGATGCAAAAAAGGGCACCGTCTGCGAACAGCCATACAAAAAAGCAACAATTCGTGTTTCAGACGGATAGAGCAAATTTGGAAAATGGGTTCGTCTAATAATAAGAATCAATAACTTTAGCGCACCAACAATAAAAAAATGAACGAAAAAATCACTGAATTCCGCGAATACCGCGCCAAAATGAACGAGAAGATCCTGGCTGCCGACAACAAGGTGATGAAACGGATCTACAACATCGACACCAACACCTACATGGAAGGGGCTCTCTCTACAAAAGTAAAGGAGATGATGGGACTGGTGAGCTCCATGGTGCTTCGCTGCGATGACTGTGTCAAATACCACCTCGAAAAATGCCACGAACAAGGGGTCACCACCGAAGAACTTTTCGAGATCTTTGCCGTCGCTAACCTGGTTGGGGGCACCATCGTCATTCCTCATACACGAAGGGCTGTGGAATATTGGGAAGCGCTTGAGGAAATTAAAAATTAAAAATTACGAATGAAGCCCCGTAATTCGTAATTCGTAATTTGTAATTTGTAATTAATTTACTATGAACTCTTTCCGTCTTGAACTTCTCGCTCCTGCCAAAAACCTGGAATGTGGCATCGCAGCCATCCGCCATGGAGCGGATGCCGTCTACATTGGCGCTCCTAAGTTCGGAGCCAGGGAGGCAGCAGGAAATTCAATTGATGAGATAGGGAAGCTGGCTACCGAAGCCCGCCTGTTCGGTGTCAAAACATACGTTGCCCTCAACACCATCCTCTACGACAACGAACTGGAGGAAGCCGAACGGATCATCCGGCAGGTATATGAGGCAGGGGCCGATGCCCTGATCATCCAGGATTTCGGTATCCTGGAGATGGATCTGCCACCCATCGCACTTCATGCCAGCACACAAGCCAACAACTTCACGGTAGATAAAATAAAATTTCTGGAGGCAGTCGGATTCAAAAGAGCCGTATTGGCCAGGGAGCTTTCACTTCGACAGATCGAAGAAATTTCAGCTCAGACAACCATAGAACTCGAGGCATTTGTCCACGGCTCCTTATGCGTGAGCCTGAGTGGACAATGTTTCATGAGTCATGCCATGGGAGGCCGGAGTGCCAACAGGGGAGCCTGCGCCCAGCCTTGCCGCAAAAAATATACCCTGACAGATGCAACCGGGAAGAATGTAAGCAGGGATAAATATCTTCTTTCGCTCAAAGACCTCAACCGTTGCCAATCGATTGGCGAACTGGTAGCAGCCGGTGTGCGTTCATTTAAAATTGAGGGGCGTCTGAAAGAGATGGATTATGTGAAAAATATAACGGCCTTCTATCGTCTGGCGCTTGATCGCTATTTGGAGGGGAAACCAGAATTTGCGCCATCCTCTTACGGGAAAACGAGCTTCTTTTTTACTCCAGATCCGGCAAAAACCTTTCACAGGGGAGCTACCGAATATTTTATGCATGGGAGGCAAGATTCTGTGGCATGGATAGATAGCCCCAAATCGACAGGAGAGGAGATCGGCGAAGTCACCGGGATTAACAGGGATTCCATTCAGGTTTCGGGAACCAAACTGCCCGGCAACAACGATGGTTTGACCTTTGTGAATCGTTTTGGAGAGAGCACCGGATTGAAAGTCAACAGGGCAGAGAATGGGACAATTTACCCCGACAGGATGAATGGAATATTTGTGGGTGCCCGCATCTACCGCAACTGGGACCACTCCTTCCAGATGGCTCTTGGCAAAAAAACTTCCGAAAGAAAAATTCCGGTTGATATCAAACTAAAATCAACTGTTGATGGATTCTCAGTCCGGGCTGCCCTGGTGGCCGCCCAGAATGAATTTGATGGAAATTTTGAGATTAATCAAGATGGGGCAACAACAAGGGTCACCCCAACATTGAATTCTATCGTTATGGACAAAGTCGCCGCGAACGATCCAACCAAATCGAACGAAAACATTCTACGCCAACTCTCCAAATCGGGCGACACCCCCTTCCTGGTAAGGGATATCAATACCGGTGGCAACGAACAATATTTCTTCACCTCGCAACAGTTGAATGAGTTACGCAGAGGATTACTGGAGCAATTGGAGGCCATAATGACCGCAAAGAAGCACCTACAACCGGTAAAAATTGATCTTTCTGTTGGTGAGACGCAAAAACAAAAAAACGAAAAACCAGGCCTGGCAATCCCCTGCCCCGCCGATCCATTTCACTTTGAGAACAACATCAGCAACCGGCTGGCTATGCAGTTTTACAGGCGCCATGGCCTTGAATTGCCCGAAACAGCTGTGGAAAAGCGGGTAGTTACAGGACGCCTTCAAGTGATGATAACCAAACACTGCATCCAGCACGAACTTGGCTTCTGCAGGCGATTTGGAGGAACTTTTCCTGACGAATTCGCTTTGCCTTTCTTCCTGAAGGACGGGATTTCCGTTTTTGAACTGGAGTTTGACTGCAAAGTATGCTTGATGAGGGTGTTTAAGGAATGACGGAGGGACGGAATAGAGGGGATGACTAGGACGACTAGGACGACCTGGACGAAGGGGACGACCGAAAGACGGAGAGACGGAAATAATTTGGAAATTGGAAAATGTGAAAATGTGAAAATTGACAGAAGTGCATTTGTCACATTTTTGACAGCAAGATCTTACCCCGAAGGGGTTAAATGTGAATAGCCCCGGGTGGAGCGAAGCGGAACCCGGGGGAAGGAGATGTCGCTTGAAAACCGTCCGCGATGGCATATTAAGAAAAGTAAACATGATGATTTCGGACGGAAGGTATGTATGGCGGGAGATGAGAAGATGAAAAAAAATAAGACCGGTCCCAGAGCTTGCCTAAGGGTTGACCACGATTTTGCATCCTCACAAATCTAGCCGCGTTAGCGGCGAAATGTTGGTAGTAGAAGGGCACGCAGGGAGAAACCGTCTGCGATCAAATGATGAAAAAAGCTGCCATTCTTGTTTCAGACGGAAGGAGGTAAATCAAATAAATTATAATTACTTCTACTTTACTAAAATGATTTTTACTTATAATATCTATCTATATCAGCCT
>CAYHQN010000113.1:0-1800 GCA_964358545.1 uncultured Tangfeifania sp.
GTCCCTGAGCGAAGCCGAAGGGTCGACTTGGAAGAAGGGCTTGGAGGTAAAAGAGACGGATGAATCGACTTTGCCAAGGAGCTGGATCCTGCGGTAATAATCATCCAGTATACCCGTCCCGACTGGAATGGATTGGGAGTAGGAAATACCCGGGAGGAGGAGAAGGATCAGCAATAGAAGGTTGAAAATATTTTTCATGGTCGGATTAATTTCATGCACAGAGGGAATCACACCTAACTGTCTAAAATTCTTACACAGAGAATTTATGACTCCTTATTGAAACGAATAAAGACTTTGAAATTGGTGCTCTATCAATATTCTAATTGAGGAATCACGGAGTTACACAGAGAGAAAAATCGCAGGCGATTTTTGAACTCTAATGTAGAAACGTACTAACTGAAAGAGAGAAATGTCTGGAGGAGGAGATATCACATTTTTTTCTCCGTGTAACTCTGTGGTTCCTCCGTGCAACTCTGTGTAATATTTTTAAAACTCGTCTCTACAAAATGCGCATTAGTGCTGTTGTTATAACATGATCTTGATCCTATGTTTTTTCAGAACGTAAAGCAACAGTACGGATATGAGCACTTCGGTTAAGGTGGCAACAACTGCCACGCCTCTGGCCTGGAAAAACAATATGGCAGGGACTACCAATAGGATGCTGAAGATGCCGGCTGCACCGACGATTCTTGTCAGGTAACGTTTCAGTCCGAAAGTGAAGAGCAGGTTGACCGCCAGTACAGCGTTGCAATTGGCAAAAAACGGAAGAAAACTGCTTAGCCTCATGATGACAATCGTTTCGTTGTACTGGGGAACCCCAAACATGATTTTTACAACGAGGGGAGCCGCTGCCAGCAGAAAGATCCCTGTCAGAAAGGTGCTGATGGCTGTTACTTTCAAAACTTTTCCGGCGAAGACCAGCGCCTGCCCTTTGGATTCATGGTAATAGGCGTTAATTCTTGGGAATGTAACCTGATACACGGAGTAGAACAGGGCGATGATGGCACGGATTATTTTTTCGGAGGCCGAGAAGATACCTACCACAGCATCGGTGGAGAAAAATCCTAAAAGTACTGTATTGGTTGTTGTGTATATATTCGTTGCAAACCCGGACGCGAAAAAATGCCAGCTTTCAGTTATATCTGATTTGATATCTTCCCGCGAGGGGAGGTAAAATATGATTGCCTTCTGCTTAAATATTAATAGGACAGCCAATATCGAGGAGAGGAAAGTTCCAACAACCTGTATCAACAGGGCCAATGTAAAATCTGATTTTTCCCTGACCAGCAGGAAGGTGAAAATCAGCACCAGTATTTTAGGGATACTGCTCAGCCAGGTAACATAGGACATTTTTTCGAGTCCCTGGAAGAACCATATCGGGAAAAGAACGGACGATGGTACTGCAACAAAAGCGATCAATAACAGCATGTACATCTGTCCCAGTTTGGGAATCCCCAGAAGGAACAATAAAAAGAGAACCAAACTGGCTGATGCGAAGAGTAACTTGGCAAATGTTGTAGTCCAATATACCCTGCTAAGCGCTTCCTTGTCTTTCCTGACTTTAACGATCTCCTGCATGGCAGAGGTTCCAAAGCCGAAGTCGGTCAGCATCGAAAAATAGGCAACGAATGCCTGTGCAAAAGCGATTTTTCCGAAATTGTCCGCCCCGAGTACTCTTGTCAGATAGGGCAAGAGCAACAGCGGTATGATGTAGTTGATATTTTGAAGTAAAAACAGGTAGGAGAAATTCTTCCTTAGTATTGGATCCATTTAGAAACAAATTTCACGAATTAGGGCGAA
>CAYHQN010000113.1:1900-14594 GCA_964358545.1 uncultured Tangfeifania sp.
TTTCACGAACGGGTCGAGGATGATTTGTTAAACCTTATTACCTTATTCTCATATTCGGCACGGCGAATTTCACGAACGGGTCGAGGATGATTTGTTAAACCTTATTACCTTATTCTCATATTGGCACGGATTCTTCCATTCATTGCCGTTGGCTTCAGCCAACGGAGAAGAAGGTATATTAGAATCCGGCTTTAGCCAAATAATTGTCAGGTTTGGCTAAAGCCTGCTATTTATTTTGGCTTGTTACCGTTGGCTGAAGCCAACGGCAATGAATAAACCCCACGAAAATTAAAGTTTATTCCTTGCCAATTAACTTGCTAAAAGGCTACGGATATTTCTTGTTGATACCAAATGAAGAAGGTCGTTGAGGCTAAACAATTCGGATTGCAAATAGGTGCGGATCTTCTTGATGGTGCTGATCCCTTTCAACTTGAAGCAGGCGGATGACCATAACCGGAAGATTCGCCGTTGAAGGGCCTTTTCGTTGTAATAGGCTGTTTCTTTGTTTTTTGAGCGTATTTTGAGGAGAAAATTCTCGAAAAAGGCCAGATCGTTGAAGACGGTTAAATTTGATTCGGCAACCAGATCCAGAAGTTTTGTCTCCTTCTCATCTATTTGATAGTGGAGCGATTCTTTAAAAATGGTTGCCCTGATTGATTTGACTGTTTCGTCCATCAAATTCTCTTTTGTCCGACTGATGCTGTTTTCATGCCACCTGTATTTCAACAAAACATCGGACAGGTTGGCCAGTTTTGTTTCTTTTGACAGTTCATAACAGAGGGCATAATCTTCGGCGACCTCCAATGTCTGGTCGTAATATTCTGTCAGACAGGATTTTCTGAACATTATTGTTGGTTGACAAATGGGATTGAAAACCAGCATACTTGCCTTTATATCCTCATCCTGAAGTGGCACCCGGATTCGCTTTCTTTTGCTGCCAAACCAGGTAATTTGGGTTCCGCAAAGGCCTATTCCCGGACTTTTATCCAAAAAGGCAACCTGTTTCTCCAATCTTTTTGGCAGGGAAATGTCATCACTGTCTTGCCTGGCAATGTATTCGCCCCGGGATGCTTTGATCAATCTGTTCAAAGTATAGGGTATACCCAGGTTTTTTTCATTCCTGATTACAATAATCCTTTTATCGCTTAATGACCGGATGATTTCCAATGTGCGATCGGTAGATCCGTCATCCCCAATCAGTAATTCGAAATCAGGGAAAGATTGGTTAAGGATACTGCTGATTGATTCTTCCAGAAATTTCTCCGCGTTATAAGCAGGCATTATAACTGTTAATCGGGGAATTTTCATTTTTTATGGATTCGGAAACTGTCTAAAAATATTACACAGAGAATAATTGTCTATTAATCAAAAATATAGGGTTTATAGAAATTTCTGCAATTAGGTGTTTTCATGAGAGAAACCCCGGAGTTACACAGAGTTGGAAAATCGCTTGCGATTTTTCTCTCTGTGCATCTCGTTGTTTCCTCAAGCGTATTTTAACTAAAGCGAGAATTTCAAAGCCATTTTTAGTTTAATTATGGAGTAATAAATTCTCTGTGTAAGAAATTTAATCAGCTTCTCAGAAGTTTCCCTATTTTTTTGAGAGATAAAACCGGAATATTTAACAGCATGAACAACAACAACAATGGTTCCTGTCTGAAGGTGCCTGACAAAACCGGTACAAAAGTCCTGCGAAAAGAACGGAATTCATTTCTCGCGAAGTAGTACCACACGTATCCCAGATGGATATTTATTTCTATTTTTTCTTTCCATGTTCTACTGACTTTTTTCTTCAGGTGGAAGATGACGTCGACCATTTCAATTAGTTGGACTGATCGGCCCAAGTGGGTCCTGACAGTATCGGGATGGGTCCTGAAATAGTTCAAAGGTCTTTTCAGGTAATAAAAATCACCAACTTCAGCCATGCGGACCCAAAATTCAAGGTCAGCGCTTAATCTGTATTTATCTGAAAGTCCGCCTATCCCGGTAAACAGCGATTTCTTAAACATAGCCGCACTCATGTTGGGGACCACGCAGGAGTGCATCATGAATTTGAGTATCATCCATCCGGGGACCTGAACATTTGTCCGGCAGTAATTCTGAAAAGCGGCACTCCTTATTGGAAAATCAGTACCAATAATATTACCTGTCTCATCTGTCATGTTGCTGCAGGACCATGCAACGCCAATATTGTTGTTTGTCGTTATTGCCTGATAAAGAGTAGCTATCTGATCTGGTTCTGAAAAATCGTCACATTCGGCAAAAACAATGTATTCGCCTTTTGCCTGACTTACTCCGAAATTGGAGGCATAGATATAACCATTGTTTTTTTCAAGTAAGTAGAGCCTGACTTTTGGATGGGTCTTGTACTGGTTCAGGTACTCTCTGCTTGCGTCCGTTGAGCAGTCATCTACAACAATGATCTCAATGTTAGAATAGGTTTGAGCAAACAAGCTCTCCATGCGTTGCTGCAGAAATTCCGCATGGTTGTAGCTGGTAACGACAATACTGACCAGTTTCTCCGAATTTTTCGATTTTCGATTTTCGATTTTCAACTTAGAAACCGTTTAAAATTATTACACAGAGAAATTATTACTCCTTAATGAAACTAAAAATGGCTTTGAAATTGTCGCTTGAAGTAAAATTCAATTGAGGAAACAACGAGTTACACAGAGAGAAAAATCGCTTGCGATTTTTAAGCTCGGTGAGCTCTGTGGTGTTTTCTCTAAAAATTTTAAAGAGGGACAAATTTCGATGCAAACCGAATTTCAGATTGTTAGAAATTTATTCTCTGTGTAATTTTTTTAATGCAGAACTTTGTAGATTAGTTTTAGTACCCAAAAAGGAAGCAATCGTGGGTAAGCCCTTAAAAGAAGGTTTCTGGAATATTCCCACCTGTTGAGAAAATGAATTTGAAGCATCTCTTTCTGTAATTTCATCTCTTGTTTAAAAATATAGCTCCCATGCCTGCGGGCCAGTTGACTGTCATCCAACCGGGCAGTGACCAGATACTCCGGAATATTGGCAATCTTAGCTCCGTTTTGAATCATCCTAACCCACAGATAGTAGTCTTCATAAACATGAAAGGGTTGATAGCTCCCGGCCTTCAATACAGCAGCTTTTTTAAAAACAACTGTCATGTGGTTAAACGGGCTTCTCAACTTGGAAAACATTTTTAATTTCGAAAAGGTGGTCGGAAGCCGTCGGTGTGAATGGATCTCCTCAGGGCTGTGATTAAACTCTTCAATATTTGCCCCTACAATATCAAACTCCGGATGCTCATGCATAAACCTGATTTGCTTTTCGAACCGGTCCGGTTTTGACAGGTCGTCGCTGTCCATCCGGGCTACCAGTTCGTGGCTGCAATAGGTCAATCCATAGGACAAGGCATATCCCAGTCCATGGTTCTGGTCCAGCGAAATGATTTTTAATGGTGAAATTTTTTTAAACTGACCGATTATCTGATCCAATTCTTCTGTTAAGGGACCATCTTTGACCAGTACGATCTCGGTAGGTTTTAAGGCCTGCTTGTCCCAGATACTTTCGAATGCCACTTTCAATCGTCCGGGCAGCTCTTTGCAGTAAACAGCCATCAGAACAGAGAAAGGGGGCAACGAATTGGTTGAGTGTTGAAAGTGGTTGGTAGTGCCTGGTGCGTTCAATGTGATGTTAATTTAAAAGTTCCGGATGATGGCAACAACCCTGGAATGTAGCCACTTGCCGCCGATCATGTATATAAGTTGGTGAAACAGTATTATGCTTTTGTGTTTCCACCCTTTTTTTACCCAGCTTGAGACCAGATGGTGAATGGCGACATTCTTTCCGGTGGTCTTAAAGTTCTTGAAATAGAGATTCTTCGGAGAAAAATATTCACAAGGAAAGACTTGTATCCCCTCCTTTAAACTTTGAAGTTGTCCGTTTGGCCTGAACCCGAATTGCGATGCTGTTTCGTTGAAGATCAAGGGTAATGGACGGCGATCGTATTGTTTGTTCTCCTTGATAAAATCTCTTTGACGGTAATAATCCAGCAAATCCTTCAACAGGGGATGACCGGCAACTGATCCGAAAACGGCCGGTTCGAGGTCGTCATTAAATTCGAACCCGATAAAAAATTTGTGTTTTAGAAATGGATCAAGAGAGCCGGTTACCTCCACATCGGCATCGAGGTAGTTCCCTCCAAAATTGTAAAGTGCATATATCCGGATAAAATCGGTGGCAAAAGCATAATTGCTTGTTTCCAGGGCCTGTGCTAACCAATTGTTCCCGATTCCCTCAATTTTTTTTCTGTCCCATAAGATCCATTCATAATCCGGCAACCACTTCTCCCAGGATAGCCTGCACTTTTGTATAAGCTCTGGTAGCGGGTCTCCACTGAGCCAGACATAGTGCAAGAGCTTTGGGATCATGGTGCAAATTTCACGAATTTAGACGAATGACACGAACGGGAGGGATAATTGAGGCGCTAATTGTATTTGATGAAATTGATTGAATAATGGGTTTAAAAATCTTATTTTCAGTTTTTTAATCTTAGTAGAAACTCGTATTTGATTGAATCCAAAATCTTATTTTTTCATCATTGTAACTTTCCGTCCGGAACAATGGAATTTCCTTTTTCTAAATGCTACCGCGGACGGCTCTTTATTCATCATTCGCAACCCGGGGTGCCGCTCCTTCGTCGCTTTACCCCGGGCTATTAACATTGTTACCCGGGGTAGGATCCGAGAGAAATCAACATTGTGGTCGGGAAATTTAGGATTGTGCAACCGCCAATTTTCACATTTTCACATTTTCACATTTTCACATTCTTTTCTCCCTTCGACCCTTCGACAGGCACCGTCGTCCCCGTCGTCCTAGTCGTCCTAGTCGTCCCCGTCGTCCCAGTCCTTCTTCCCACAGCTTCGCCCCCTCAGTCCCATTCTATGTATAAAAGGACTGTTATTTCAGCGTTTACGACATTTTGCCGGAGTCACCCCCGGGGTAAAGCCGGCTTAGTTTTTTTGCTGCCACAAAAGCAGCATATCTTTTTTGCTCATCTCCTGGTAAGTTGATTTGAACTGCAGCGTATTGATGAGTTTGTAACAGATGTCTTTTTGTAACAGCGGCTTGGCCTTTTTGATCAGTACATCCAGATAATTGGTGTCAATATCGTTTCCAACCAGCAGTACGTCGATGTTGGGGCCGTCGGTTCCATGCGCGAACGAGCCGGTAAGGTACACTTCTTCTACCGATCCCAGTTTTTCAATCACCTGTTCAAGTATCTGATCTATGCCCAAATGTTTGTGCAACAGATTTTTAATTTCGGGGTAGAGCGGGTAGGAGGTGTTTGCGGAATAGATCCTGCGGTTTCCCAAGTCATGGGCAACGATGAGGCCGGCTTGTTCGAAACGGTTCAGCTCCAGACGTATGGAGTTGGTTGATTCGCCAAATTCGCTCTCCAAACCACGCAGGTATGCCTGGGTATTGCTGTTGAGAAAAAACTTCAACAACAACCTAATCCTGGTCTTGGATGTAATTAGGTCGCCGAGCATTGAACTTAGGTTAATTGAGTAGCGAAGTTACTCATTAAACTCAAAACTCCAAACAAAAGGCGGCTTTGTTTGGAGTTTCGAGTAGTTTTTTTGTTCAAAGGTTGAATTTGTGCGTTAAATGGTGTTAATTGTCTATTCAACGGATGAAAAAAATATTACACAGAGAATGAATTTCTATTAATCGAAAATTTGGTTTGGATGGAGATTATTGCCTCTTACAATATTTTAGAGAAAGAAGGAGTTGCACAGAGAGAAAAATCGCAAGCGATTTTTAGCCTCAATGTGACCTAATGTTTTGCCCGTTAGGGCATTAATGTCAATAGAAATGCAGATATCGGAAAATGCGGCTTCCCCGTATGGGGATTAACCGGCACCAATATTAACACATGCGCAGTTGGCAATTATTCAAGTTTATCCCCTATCGGGGAAATATGAGCTATATGTTAACATGAATATCAGCAGATTGCTTCGTCGTGCCTCCTCGCAATGACGAATCTGCTTGGGGGGCGTTGGATGAGGCGAGGGGTGGGTCAGGGAAGACGATTTATTGCTAATTTTCACCCACCCATCGCCTCATCCAACTGACCAACCGGCGACCGTCATTGCGACCGCGGGGCACGAGCGGGAAGCAATCTGTAGCCTTTACACCTCTCTCGATACAGCAACCACCGTCATTGTTAACGAAGTGAAGCAATCTGTTCGATTACGCCGAATCCAGATCAATAAATTTGTCATTGCGATCCGTCGCCAGGAGGAGAAGCATCTGTTGAGAATCGTAGAAATTACCTCTCAGTCATTTTACTTGCAGAACCGATTAAAATTGGCTGCCCCTTCCTGATCGCCGGCTTTCATTGCCTCTTTGAAGGAGGAACAGGCTTCTTCCTGTTTGCCAAGCTTTTGAAGGTCAATCCCTCGCAGGTTCAACAAATTGGGTTGCCGGGTTCCTGATAAGAACAGGTGGTCTATGTCTTGTAGGCTGGACTGGTATTGCTGGGTAAAGTAATAGCAGAATGCCCGGTATTCAAATACTTTGGGAAGTTTAACCCCTTTGTCAATCATCCCGGAAAATAGTTGGATGGCGGTTTCATAATCTTTCGCTTTGTAGCTGGCAACGGCTTTGTCGTAGCTGTCGTTGTAGGGATAGACAAGCAGCCTGGTATTTAGGTATTCCCGGTTTTGGATAATGGAGGCCTCCCACCAAAGGTATTTGAATGCGGAGTCGCTATAGGCATATGCTTTTTTGAGGTCTCCGCTTTTTTCCAGGTATTGGCAGATCAGTATCCAGGCCTTGCTGTTGGATTTGTCGCGGTCGAGGTACTTCTCCAGCAGTGGTATGATTTCCTGCATTTTGCCGGTTCGTTCGCAGATGGCACCTTTCATGGCAATATTTTCCAGGAGGTAAGGCTTAAGCTGCAGGGCTAGTTTGTTGCAGATAATGGCGCTGTCTGGTTTTCCCATGGCCAACCAGGCAGAGGCCATAAAATATTCCCTCCGGGAGTCGTAAGGAGAGGGATTTTCTTTTTTCAACAGTGCAATGGCTTGTGAGTATTTCTTTTCACTGAAGAGGTACCTGGCTTTTTGGACAGGTATCGGTTCACCAAAGATATTAATGTCAGGTATCCAGGGATAACTTTGTACAACATGCTCTGAACTCAGGCTTAATTTTCCTGTTGAAATCTCATCCGAAACGATTTTCTGTATTTTCAATGACTGAAAATTCAGTATTAGAATGTACAGTGAAACGAGCATCAGGACCAATAGGGTGATCTGCCACGTATTTGACATTAATTTTCTCCTTTTTTCCGGCACCTGCAGAAATCTTCCTTGTTTAGGCTCGGTCTGCTTAGCGCTTTTTGCAGGAGGAAGATTTCCCGGGTTATTTTGTGTCAGGGCAATTCCAGAGCCCACAAACAGGGCAAACAAAACCTGAATTTCGGGGCGATCGTGCGGAAAGTTGAAAAATGCGTCGAAAGTGTAAGCGATCAACCCAAATGCAGGCAAAAACAGTAATTGAAGGTTTTCAATCCCCTCCTCTTTTTTAAACAAAGAGCTGATATAAGGCCAAATCAGAAGAACAAAAATGGAGAGAAAGAGTAATCCGCCAAAAATACCCGTTTCGGTGGTGGTTTCGATGAAATCGTTGTGGGCCCTGTATTGATAGATTAAATCTGTTTTTGTCAGGTTCTCCTCCTGCAGGGTGGCAATTTTCCAGTTTCCAATTCCGCAACCGAGCAATGGTTCTTTTTTGAACAGTTCAAAAGAGCGTTTCCATCCCCCCAAACGCTCTCCTGTAGAGTATTCTGTTGGTTTGGCCTGACTTAGGCGCTCTACGATCCCGGCATTGTATATGGAAGGTTTAGAATATAAATTTTTTTGAACAACGGTATAAAGGATTACAGATGTGGCAAGCACTACGATATAAATTGCAATTTTACTTCGGTAGAAGTTTTGTTTGTCCCTGTAGGACAAAACCCATAAACTCACAAGGTAGGCAACCGAAAGTACCAAAATCCCAAGGTAAAAAGCCCTGGAACTTAGGAAAAACAGGGGCAGGAAACTGATGCACCATCCCACCATCGCCAATTTCTGTTTCCATCCTTTGTTAAAAGTGTAGAGCCAAAGCGCGAAAGGTAGCTTCACAAAAATGGAAGCTGCAAGGACATTTTTATTTGTATAAACGGAATTGATCAGTTCGATGTTGGCCAATTCCCCTTTGATGTATTTTGCGATATGGTAATAAACATAAAGGCTGTCGATGATCAGGAGCAGGACCATCCCGATGGCCAGTGGTTCAAGGATTCTTCTGTCGGATGCGACAATAAGCGCAATAAAGTAACAGGAGATGAAGATGGTAATTGTTTTGCAAAATGTGAGAACCGATTCGTTCAGGTTGATCGATTTGAAAAAGGAAAGAAGGGAAATGAGAAGTAACAATGCATACAGGATGCCAGCCCAACTGCGGAAGAAAATCCGGGAAGTATTGTCAGATTGATTGAAATCTTTATTGGTAAAAAGGTAGGCGAAAACCAAAAGGTTTAGTATCGCCATGGACAAAAACTTTGGCCCGTTGGAATCGAAGGCTTCCATTTGCGGCGTAAACACGGCGACCAGCACGTATGCCAGCAAGATCAAGGTATAGATGATATTTGGGGGGGATTGTTTTTTGTTTTTTGTTTTGACGCTCATAGGTAGCTAGTAAAATGTGGTTTTATATGTTAGGGGTTCACGCAAAGTTCGCAAAGAAATCGCGAAGAACACAAAGTATATTTGACTGTAAATCAACAGATTGCTTCGTCGTACCTTCTCGCAATGACGGTATGCTGTTGATTTTGTGAGGGTGAAGAGAAGGAGGCGGGTCATCAGTTTTGGCAATAGATGAATCGCCGCCCGCCTCCTTCTCTTCACCCTCACTTCCAAAAAGATGATCCGTCATTGCGACCGCGAGGCACGAGCGGGAAGCAATCCGTTGCATTTTCACAACTCAAAATAACCCACCATCGTTGCGACCACAACCTGTCCCGATGCTGATCGGGAAGGAACGAAGTGGGAAGCAATCTGTCATCTACTCACAAATTCCGAAACACCTCATCCCACTTCTTGAAAATCTGATCTGGCAAAAAGCGCTTCACGTTTTCGCGGGCGTTGGTTCCGAATTCTTTACGCTTGCCGGGATCGGAAGCCAATTCCAGCAAACGTTCGCTTATTTCTTCAATATCATTGGGTTTCACCAGATATCCGTCAACCCCGTGATGCACGATTTCTGCAGGACCCGTTTCACAGTCGAATGCCACGATGGGCAATCCGCATGCCTGTGCCTCCAGCAGTACCATCGGTAAACCTTCAGATCTGGAGGTCATCAGAAAGAGGGAAGCATCCAGGTACTCTTTTTCAATATGGGTGGTTGCAGGGGCAATCGTCAGCCGGTCGGCTATCCCTTTGTCCCTGGCCAATTTTTCAATATTGGATTTTAAAGGGCCCTCACCAATGATTTTCAACTTCCAGTCGCTGTTTTTTTGGCAAAATCTTTCGAAGACGCCCATCATCAAATCATATCCTTTGAGGTAGTCCATGCGTCCAACTGCCAATATTAATCCGGTTTCCAATTTTGCCTGGTTTTCAGGATAAAATGTGACCGGATTCGGAATTGTCCTGACATTTGGATTGTGTTTCTTCAATCGGGGGAGATCCCGGTTTGTCAACGAAACCAGCATATCCAACCTGCGATAAAAGAGCCATCGTAGAAATTTCCAAATGTGCACGATGGATTTATACGGAGTATGCAGGCAGCCAATTGTTCTGAACTGTTTTCCTTTGGGGAGCATGGCTGCCAGGATTATCGGAAAGTTTCCAATTCCCAGGAGGATAGTTGGGCTATTTTCACGGGGGTGATCGTTATTTGCATCCGTCACCCCCAGTTCATTCAAAGCGCTCTTAAAATATCTTCTAATGAAAAAAAAAGATTCTATTTTCCGAAAGAGATTAAATCCACTTTCGAGACGGATGTCCAGGTAATCCACTTTTACCCCGGGATCAATTTCAAAACGAAAAACCCCGCCTGGTCTCCCGACCACAAGCAGGGTTACATCTAAGCCATTGGTTGCGTAGTGGTTGGCCATCAGAACAGCAACCCGCTCGGTGCCCCAGGGGTGCAAATGCGTTATCAGGAAAATCAACTTCATTTCTAACAAAAAATAATTCTTACACAGAGGATAATTAACAAATAATTGAAATTTCAGTTTGGTATTGAAATTAATGCTTCTTTGTAATTTTTAGAGAGAAGACACAGAGTCCACAGAGTATAAAAAATCGCAAGCGATTTTTAACCTCTGTGCACCTCTCCCGAGGTATCGGGACAAGTTGTGATTCCTCTGTGTAACTCTGTGTCATATTTTATAATTCAAATTACGTTCTATGACAGGCTGAGGATCATCCAACTGTCGATTTTTTGTATTGGCAATAAATAACAGGAAGAGGATAAACAACATCTCCGGATTTGGAACCAACAAGTACCTTACCCACAAGATCGTGGTATAAAACAGGAGCGGGATAAAATATTCCAGATTGGCAAATGAGACCAGCTTGTTAAAAACCGGTAGGGTAAATAAGGAAAAGAAAATAACAGTTATCAGACCAAATTCGATGATGGAATCCAACAACTCATTGTGGGGAATATGCTCCGTTTTTTTTGCTTTCAGATAGTTTTGAGCCGGGCCATAACCGAAAAGCACCTGAGGTTCTGGGGGTAATTTGAAAATTGCATCCAACGCCATAGCATTGTCCCTAAACCTTATTTGGTTGGAATCATCATTTAACCTGATGATCCGGTTAAATCCAGTTTCATAGTAAATACTGGAATGAACATTGGATGTGTACCAAAGCGAAAACAGGGAAATAAAGGCAAAACACGCCAAGGTTATAATTATGGCGTTTAGTCTCGACAGCACTTTGGCGAAATATCCCTTCCCATATTTAACCAGGTAATAAATGACGATGCTGAAAATCAGCAGCCGGCTAAGTATAAATAGCGAAAGAGCCATCACCAGCAATTTTACCCACTTGTTGCCAAGGATATCGGCGGCGATGAAAAGGAGGAACAGATAGGCGCCGGACTGGTTAATTTCGTAAGCCAGCCTCGGTCTGCCATCTTGATTGGTAAAAATCAAAAACTGTATAAGTATCGAAAGTACAGCAAGTAAATGTATATAACGAAGATTCTCTTTTCGTTCTTTTGTCAGTTCAAAAAAAAGGACATTCATGCAAAGCAATCCAAACATACAGAGCCAGGCATTGACAAAAGAACTCTGAAGGGTTCCCCTAAGTGCCATAAACGCCATCAATAAAGTTGCTCCTGCTAAAGGGTATAATGTATTGTAGTTAATCTCCTTTTTGATCAGCAAAGCGAAGTAAATTGCAGGAAAAGATAAGCACAACGCTATCCTGAATGGTTTTTGCAATCCTTCATATCCGGGAATCACAAAGAATATAACCATCATGAAGGTAAACAGGAGGAAGCCCAAATAGTTGGAGCGAATCATCTTTTCCACTTTTCTTTTGTCTCCTCAATGAATCCCCTCCCAAGTATCAAAACCATTGCCAGGACAAACCCGAAAAATGAGAAGAATGCCGTGGTTTTTGTACGGTTGGGATAAATTTTTCCGTTGGGAACAGTTACAGGATTAATGGTCCTAAAAACGGGTGTTTGCTCGTTTAGGGCAATTTTTGACTGTTCAAGTTTCCATGCAAGTTCCAAACGGGCATTTTCAGCTATCCTACCGTCAGCAGAAAGCTTTTCTGGTGAGGATTTTAAGTCCGGAAGTTTCGTCTGTTTTTTGCTAACCTGGAAAGCTGTCAGCTCTTCCTGGATTTTCAGGAGACTCCTTTTGGCCTCATCATGTCTTTCCTGGATATATTGTAGATTGGTACAAGCCTTCGCTGTTTGGAACCCGGTTACGTATTTTTGCAATAATTCAGCGGCACTCCGGGTAAGCTGTGCCGAAGCATAAGCTTCCGGAAGGGTACAACAAATGGTGATGTATTCATCATCGAGAATTTGAAGGGTGACCTGTTTGCCGAGAATATTATTCAATTCAATCTCCTCCAAGGTCAGTAGAGGAAGTTTTGGATCAATGGTTTGACCATTTTGGCTTCTACCTCCTCCATTCAGTATCTTCATTGTCCGTCCGGATATGTCGGTGATAGAATGGGCCAGTCCCGGTTTGGTGTAATAATCACGCAGTGTTATCGCCGAGTCTCTTTGTCCGAAATTAAGCCTTGTCTGTAATAGTTCCTGTCGGAAAGGGATACTAGAAAATATGTATGAATAGGCTTGGGGTGTTATCCTTGCTTTTTTCAGCTCCTTTATGTCTACCCCGGCAACTTCAGCCAAAGCCGAAATAGCCAACAATTTTTCATCATTCAGCCTCACTTCCGGATATGCTATCTCCTGTACAAAGGTAATTGAGGCAGTGTACTGGTTCGGGATCATGATGGATATAATGAATCCTGCCACTGCAGCGATCCCGGTAAGCTTTACAACCAATAGCTTTCTTTTCCAGATAGTTTTGGCAAGGTAGACGAAGTCAACTTCGGTTTCGGTATGCATTTATATTAGGTTTGAAATGTTTGAAATGTTTGAAATGTTTGAAATGTTTGAAATGTTTGAAATG
>CAYHQN010000114.1:0-12704 GCA_964358545.1 uncultured Tangfeifania sp.
CCTCTTCCCCTCGTCCCAGTCGTCCAAGTCATCCCAGTCGTCCCCTTCGTCCCAGTCATCCCAGTCGTCCCAGTCCTTCCGTCATCCCCTCTTCTCCATCCTCCCCATCACCCTGCAACAGCAGTGGAACTCTAACCACCCCTACAGCCTGAACGATGGCGAAATGATCCCCGCAAGGGGCTACCAGACGATGGTAAGTGGCGGCATTTTTGCAAAAGCAGGTTTCCTGACCATTCAACTTCGTCCTGAATATGTTTATGCCCAAAACCAGCAATTCGACGGATTTGGCTACGCGAAAGGTCAACCGGATCCGGTTTGGCAGGGTCATTACGAATTTCTTAACAGGATTGATCTGCCGGAACGTTTCGGTAATAAAGCCTACAACCATCTCGCTCCCGGACAAAGCAGCATCCGTCTCAATTTCGGTCCTATTTCGACAGGTATCTCCACCGAAAATATGTGGTGGGGTCCCGGTATCCGCAACTCCTTGCTGATGAGCAATACCGCAGGTGGTTTTCCGCATTTCACACTTAACACCACTCGACCTATCCACACAAGGATCGGTTCTTTCGAAGGTCAGATCATCGCCGGAAGGCTGGACAATTCAGGGTTCTATCCGGATACGGTTGCCTCCTGGAAAGCCCGTGCGTGGTACAAAGAAAAAAAAGATGATTGGCGCTACTTCAATGGCATGGTGGTTACCTGGCAACCCAAATGGGTACCCGGATTCTTTATCGGACTGTCCAGAAGTTACATGGTGTACGAAAGCGAAATGGGCAACTTCCCGGTTATCTCACCTGTTAACAAAAAGAATACAACCGGTGGTACGGAGATCAAACAGGGAGGCAACCAGCTCCGTTCCCTTTTTGCCCGTTTGCTGATGCCCAAAAGCCATGCTGAACTCTATTTTGAATACGGACGCGACGACCTCTCTTACAATCTTCGCGATTTCATCCTGGAACCGGATTATGCGCGAGCTTATATCATCGGTTTCCGGAAACTGTTTGTACTCAACGAATCCCGCGAAGAGTACATCCAGTTCAATGCGGAGATGACCCAGATTGAACAAAACACCACCAACAAAAGCAGGAGCATGGTCTATTTTTACGGCCATACCGGCGTCACCCAGGGCTACACCCAGCGGGGACAGTTGTTGGGCGCCGGCATTGGCCCGGGTTCAGACATGCAAAACATGTCAGTAACCTGGAATCGCGGACTGAAATTGGTTGGTTTTCAGATAGAGCGCTATGTACACAACAACGATTTTCATTACCTCTACATCAAAGACATCCGCTCCAACTGGGTAGATTTCAACATCGCCCTATTGGGAGAATACGATTACAAACAATTCCTTTTCAACCTGAAAGCCGAATACATCACCTCTTTCAATTACGAACACCTATACTATCCCCTACCGGGAAGTGTAGAAACCTACTGGGCGCCGGGGCGCAACGTTACTAACTTTCAGGTGAATCTGGGGATTTCCTATCGCTTCTAGTGAAGAAGATTTCACGAATTGTTACGAATTACACGAACGGGACAAGGAAGATTTGTGTAAATAACTATGTTTTTAAATTGTGAACTTTTATGGTAGCGTTCGTGCAATTCGTTAAAATTCGTGAAATTAGTTTCCAATACCGTTCGTGTAATTCGTCTAAATTCGTGAAATTATCCTTGAGAATAGCATTAATAATCATCTCTCTACTTTCTTCGAAATTGAACTCTCCCGGACAGAGCATCCCTGTTGGTACACAAGTACTTGATGACTATTATAGACGTGCCCAACTAATGGGAAAACTGGATTCCTCCATCTCCTTCTGTGCCAACCCATTCTTCCCAGTCGAAGCCCTCCGTGTTTCTGACCAATTCTCTCCGTCTCTCCGTCCCTCCGTCTCTCCGTCTCTCCGTCCCTCCGTCCCTCCGTCTCCTAGTCCCCTAGTCTCCCAGTCCTCCCCTCGTCCTAGTCTTCCCAGTCGTCCCAGTCGTCCTAGTCGTCCTAGTCGTCCCAGTCGTCCCAGTCGTCCTAGTCTTCTTTCCGTCTCCCTCCTCCCCATAACCTTGCAGCAACAATACAACTCCCACCACCCATATTCGCTGAACGATGGAGCTCTGATCCCCGCCCGTGGCTATCAAACCATGCTCAGCGGAGGTTTCTTCGCGAAATTCAGCATACTCTCCATCCAGTTCAGGCCGGAGTTGGTCTACGCCGAAAACAAACGATTTAACACCTCTGCCAACCCTGCCGCCATCGCAGCTTACAATGGCTTCCATTCACAAATAGATCTACCGGAGTATTTCCCCGGAAGGCCCTACAAAAAGATATTCCCAGGACAAAGCAGCATCCGCCTTACTCTTGGCCCGGTTTCAGCAGGCATCTCTACCGAAAATCTCTGGTGGGGGCCCGGTACCCGGAATGCCCTTTTGATGAGCAACAGTGCAGCCGGGTTTTACCACTTGACATTCAACACAGTGAAACCCATCCTCACCCCCATCGGCTCCTTCGAATTTCAGGTAATCGGTGGCAAACTCGAAACATCCAATTATTTTGGGGATGATCAAAACGGAAAACCACAATATTACCCCAACAGCGCTGACTGGCGTTACCTCAATGCCATGGTACTCAGCTACCAGCCCCGTTGGATTCATGGCCTTTTTATCGGGATAACCCGCAGTTTCATGCTGATGGGTGAGAATACCAAAAATTTCAACGATTATATGCGTGTTCTTACGCCCGTTGAAAAAAAGAACCTCTATGGTCAGGGAGAACAAACTTTTCCTGAAGACCAGCAATTCTCTCTTTTTGCCAGGTGGATTTTACCGGCCGACCATGCTGAAATTTATGCCGAATACGGACGTGGCGACCACAACTACGACCTGCGGGATATGTACATCCGGCCCCAGAATTTCAGGGCCTACATCCTCGGTTTAAAAAAACTTTTTTACTACCATGCAACCAATGGCAAATACGTGGAATTCAATCTTGAACTAACCCAGCTGGAACAAAACATGACAGACCCAATCGGAGGTGTCTATTTCTCTGCTTATGGAGCGCCTCTGCGCGGCAATACCAACCAGGGACAGATGCTGGGCGCCGGTATTGGTCCCGGAAGTAACATGCAAACAATCTCCCTCTCCTGGGGCAAAGGGTTGGACAACATAGGATTTCAACTGGAACGCTATGTCCACAACAACAACCTATATTATGCTTTCAGCAGCGATCCCCGGGGCCATTGGGTGGATATCAACCTGGCCTTCAAAGGACAGTACAGCTGGAAGAGTTTCCTCCTCTCCGCAAAATTGGAGGGAATCCGGTCTTACAACTACGAATACAGTTTTTCCCCACCAGACACCAACAATTATTGGTCGCCGGGAAAGGATATATATAATGTACAGGGGAATCTGACGGTGAGTTACAGGTTTTGAGGGAGAAACGACTGGGACGACTAGGAAGACTAGGACGACTGGGACGACTAGGAAGACTAGGACGACTGGGACGACTAGGAAGACTGGGACGATGATTGGACTGGGACAGTGAGACCGGTCCCCGAGCGTAGCTGAGGGGGAAAGACAGGAAGATGCACCGATCCCTGAGCGTGGTCGAAGGGCACAATCCTAAATTTCCTGACCACCATGATGAACCTTTGCAAATCCTACCCCGGAGGGGTTAAATGTTAATAGCCCGGGGTTAAGCGACGAAGGAGCGATACCCCGGGTTGGAAATGATGAATAAAGAGCCGTCCGCGGGAGCATGCCAAAAAAAGATGGTAGGTTAATTTCGGACGGAACAGTAGCAGTTTTGAAAGATGTAAAGAATGGGGAAATAATATGGAAATTGGCAGTTGCGAACTCCTGAACTTTTGACCACCAGGATGGGCCAACACAAATCCAGTCCCGCAGGTGCGGGACGGCATATTTGTAGCCCGGGGTAAAGCGACGAAGGAGCGACACCCCGGGTTGGAAATGATGAAAAAAGAGCCGTCCGCGGTAGCATGCTGAGAAAAGCAATGGGATTTATTCGGACGGACAGAACGGATGACAAGAAGATGAGGTCGGTCCCTGAGCGAAGTCGAAAGGCGGACGGAACAGTCGCAGTTTTGAAAGATGTAAAGAATTGGGAAATGTATGCTGAGACCAGCGCTTGCAACGAAGTCCACAAGAAACAATAATATACAAACGAATCCATAATTGAGAGATCTAATTCATGAAAATCAAATATGACAAAGAAACTGACATTGTATACATCAGTTTGTCTTCTCAAAAAATTGCAGAAAGTGATCAGGAAAAGCCGGATATCATACTTGATTATGCAGAAGACGGTCAGATAGTAGGCATTGAAATTCTGAATGCTTCCAGTAAAATGGAACAAGAAAAAGGGATTCTTTATGAAGTTGCTTAAGAACGAATTACACTAATTTTAAACCAATTACACGAACGCTCTTTTCATAATATCACCAACAAAAAATATGGTAATCCACACGAAACGAAGTTCAGCGAAGCTAATCTCCCTCGTCCCGTTCGTGAAATTCGTTTAAATTCGTGAAATTCGTATATTTGTATATTTGCATCATGGATACTTCAGAAAGAAAAAATATTTTACATCAATTGATGTGGGATTACAACATTCCATCAGAAGATATCGATGATGTTATCAAAGGGAAGAAAATTTCCGCAGGGCATTATACCCGTGAAATGCTCTTTCAAAAAATGATTGAATCCTATCCCTGGTTCACCATCCTGCAACTCTATTCCCCGGCAGAGATAAAGACATTATTAACAAGCAAAACAATTACAAAACTTCGATCTCCATCATTACGATTGAAATATGAATTCGTCCAACAACGATTACAGGAAGTTATACCAATTACAGGATAGTTTTATCATGCGGAGCAAAAGGCTGTCATTAATGAATTGGATGTAGAACAACGATTGGTCTCTTTTCCGGTTAAATGGCTGGAGAATGTCAATTGGTTAAATACTCCACTTGATAATAACCTCACACAAAAACATTTGCATCAAATCGCTGACGACTTTTTCCTGGGGAAGAATAACTCACTTGGACAAAACAAACCGCCAATTGAAAACGCTTTGTTAAAAACATCACCAATCCAAAAATAAAGATCACCACAAATCATCATTGTCCCGTTCGTGTAATTCGTCTAAATTCGTGGCATTCGTCTAAACTCGTGAAATATAACAAATGACGGAGATCCTCTTTAAAACCGAGAGCTACAAAATAATCGGAGCTTGTTACCAAGTCCATAAAAAATTAGGATCGGGATTCTTGGAGAGCGTCTACGCAGAAGCGCTGTCTTTAGAATTCAGAAAAGCTGATATCCCTTTTGAACAGGAAAAGAAACTTCAGGTTTTTTACGAAGGGCTATCTATGAAAAAAATCTTTAAGGCTGATTTTGTCTGTTATGAATCCATTATCCTTGAGTTAAAAGCAACAAAATTCACCATCGACGCAGATATCAAACAAACCCTCAACAACATCAAAGCCACTCAATTCAAACTCGGCTTATTAATCAATTTTGGAACCCCATCTTTAAGTTATAAACGGATTGTCTTTTAGCTAATTACACGAATTAAGACGAATTTCACGAACGCATTGATGAAATTTCTCCCAAGTCAAAACCAAGTTATTCGCACAAATCTCCCTCGTCCCGTTCGTGTAATTCGTCTAAATTCGTGAAATTCGTTCCTTAGTGTAATTCGTCTAAATTCGTGAAATTATATTACCATGAAGCACATACTCTTCCTCCTCCTACTCCTCTTCATAACCCAGGCCTTAACGGCACAAACAATTCCCTCAAACGCCGCTTCTGTTGATATTGGCTCCCTAAGCGATACACAGATCCAGAAGATACTTAACGAGATGCAAACTCGGGGGTTGACCCAGGAGCAAGCTATCGCCATGGCCAAAGCCCAGGGAGCTTCCCAGGCACAGATCGACCAGCTTACCGCCCGAATCCAGCAACTGCAAACAGGAGGAATAAAACCAGGGACTACCGTTGGCACAGGAACAGAAACAATAACAGCAAAAGATGTTTCCACCAAGAAAGCAATCGCGGTCTCCGAAAAGACAAAGAAAATATTCGGTTACCAGCTCTTCAATTCCGACAAACTCACCTTCGAACCGGATGTGAACATCCCGATCCCACAAAACTACACCCTTGGAATCGGCGACCAGCTCACCATCAACGTATGGGGTGCCTCGCAGCAGAAGTACCAGCTTACCATTGACAAAAGTGGGACCATCACCATTCCCGATGTAGGGCCTGTCAATCTTAGAGGAGTTTCCTACGAAGCCGGAAAATCATTAATTTTAAGCAGATTGAAAGAGATTTACAACGGCATGACCGGCGAATTCCCCAATACCTGGGCAGAGGTAACCCTAGGCGGAGGGCGTTCCATCAAAATTTCAGTGATTGGTGAGATCAATGCCCCCGGCACCTATACCCTTCCCGCTACCGCAACAGCCTTCAATGCCCTTTACCTCTCCGGCGGACCCAACGAAAACGGTTCCTTCCGCGAAATAAGACTGATCCGCGACGGGGTTACCATCAAAACCATTGACGTCTACGACTTTCTTATCAATGCCGACCCAACTGCCAATGTGCAGTTGCGTGAACAGGACATCCTCTTTGTGCCCAACTACAAAACAAGGGTAGAGATTCAGGGAGAGGTCAAACACACAGGAATCTTCGAGATAAAACCTGATGAAAAAATGTCGGACCTGATCCGTTTTGCCGGAGACTTTACCGACAAGGCCTATACCGGTTCATTAACAGTAATGCGTAACAACGAAAAAGAACGCGAAGTACGCAATGTGGCAAATGCCAATTATGGCAAATTTTCTCTTCAAAACGGTGATATGGTAACCGTGGCTGCCACACTTGAACGCTTCAGTAACAGGGTCTCAATCACAGGTGCTGTCTTTCATCCAGGCAACTTTGAACTTACCCCTGGAATGAAGCTCTCCGACCTGATCAAAAAATCCGATGGATTGCGTGAAGAAGCTTTCATGAACCGTGCGCTAATCACACGCCTCAAATCTGACAACACACTCGAAAATATCTCCTTTGATCCCAAGCAAGTCCTCGATGGAAGTTTTGATCCGGTACTTCAAAAAGAGGATAACATCCAGATTCAGTCTGTTTTTGACCTGCGCGAAGCTCAAAATATCAATATAACCGGCGAGGTGCTCAGACCTGGTTCCTTCGAATACAGCGACAATTTAACCCTCGGGGACCTAATCTTTAAAGCCGGTGGTTTTAGCGAAGTAGCAGACCTTTCAGGAGTAGAGGTCGTTCGCCGGTTGAGTTACGAAGAGGCCGCGAAGATAAATGACAAAATGAATGAAGTGTACAAATTTTCGTTGACCCGTGAGTTGAAGCTCTCTGCTACTGATGCTGCCTTTCGTCTGAAACCCTTCGATGCGGTTTACGTTCGTCGTGCTCCCGGATCCATGATTCAGGGAACTTTCACCATTACCGGCGAAGTGGCCTATACCGGCACATATGCCATCTCCAGCAAAAAAGAACGGATCTCCGATGCCATCCAAAGGGCAGGAGGATTGATCCCTGGTGCGTTTGTGGTAGGGGCCACTCTCCAGCGAACCACCAAACTCTCCGAAGCAGAAATCGAAAAGAAAAGAATTCTGATGCGAACAGACTCTACCTTAAAGGAGGATGTATTCCTCGAAACCAAAACTTCTGTTGGCATTGAGCTGGGTAAAATCCTGGCCAGTCCCGGCAGCAACATCGACCTTCTTCTGCAACCCGGCGATGAAATCTATATCCCCCGCGAATTGCAGACCATCAAAGTATCGGGCAATGTTCGAAATCCTTTGGCCTTGACTTACGAAAAACGGTTATCACTAAACAAATACATTGACATGGCAGGAGGTTATGGCGAAAGATCGCGTAAATCACATGTCTATGTACTTTACCCCAACGGTACAACGGCCTCAACCCACAGTTTTATCTTCAGTATATACCCTAAGATAACACCCGGTTCAGAAATTATCGTTCCCAAAAAACCGGATGCTAAAGGCAGCGACAATGCCATGAAATGGGTGGCGATCGCCAGTACCGTTAGTTCATTGGCAATTTCCATTATTACCCTTGTCAACTTGACCAAATAGTTGATAATACCGTTCGTGTTTAAACAACAATCAGTCGGCAATGAACTCTCCTGAAATAAAAGAATTTATCCGTCAGCATAGTAACTTATTTTGGTACACACCTGAGGACAAAAAAGAAGATATCCGACCTGAATTTCTGGTAGAAACGATTTTGAATTACGGTGATTTAAATGATGCAGGAATCTTATTCATATCATGGGAATTGATCGGTTTTCAAAGGCATTTACCAATGCTCAGGGACGTAAAAAACTGAACTATTATCCTGAAATCTATAATTTCTTCTCCATTCTGGTTCAGAGATATGCACATTCAGATATTTAATCAATACCCGTTTAAAATTAGCGCTAATGAAAAACTGGAGGATATTTTACGACTGCCAAATCTCCTTGATCTGGCAGCTATGAAGGCTTATGCACTGGGTCGAAGATCCAAATGGAAAGACTATGTAGATTTGTACTTTATCCTGAAAGATTATTTTACCATTACTCAAATCTCTGAGCGGACAACTGAAATTTTTGGACAACTATTTTCAGAAAAACTTTTCAGGGCTCAACTTAGTTATTTTGAGGACATCGACTACTCCGAACCTGTAGAATACCTGGTTGAACCTGTCGCAGATGACAAAATCAAATCATTTCTTATCGACAAAGCCACGGATATCTGGGACGAATAACCAAAACACGACAACCTTTCCCTTATCCCTGTAATCCTAGTTTTATCTCTCGTTCGTGAAATCATTCCTAATGGAAACCACTCCTCTCCCACTTGCAACCGACTCTGATGAGATAATGTACAAGAACAAATCACCATTGACTGCGGTACGTTATTTAAATGGGCTACAAAAAGAAATTATATTTGCATCATGCGTTTAAAACAGAACGAATTAGAAGCCATAAAAAAACCCTGCGCGAAATTCGAAACGATTTAACTCATGAGTACCCCATGATGCTTGATGAAACCATTGAAAAATTAAACCTCTTGTATAATCAATTATCTCTTCTGGAGCATATTCTTGTGACCATTGAGCAAAAAATTCAACAATAAAACAAACTGAGACCCGAACCTTATTACCTTATTCAAGGATTAACCTGAAATTTAATAAGATAATAAGATTCAGATTCAGTTTTCTCCAATTTTCTACTAAGATCACCGTAAAAAAATAAGGTTTCACAAATCAAAATACTACCTTAAAAAAAGCCATCCGAACGAATCATCCTCGACCCGTTCGTGAAATTCGTGTAAATTCATTCTTAAAAAAAAATAAGTCATGCTATCGTCCAATGACATAATCCAATCTCTTATAGAAAATAAAACCTACCTAAGGAATCATTTCTATTGTACTGAAATTGGACTATTTGGTTCATTTGCCAGGAATGAACAGACTAACGAAAGTGACATAGACATTTTGGTGGTATTTGAACCAGAAACACCTGATCTTTATAATGTTGAACTTGAGTTAAAAGAATACCTTCAAAAATGTTTCAACCGGGAAGTAGATATTTGCTCAAAAAAATGGATTAGACCTATTTTTAAACCGCTGGTATTAAAAGAGGCAATCTATGCTTGATAAGGATTATTACATAATTCTCTCAATGCTCAACGCCGGAAAGAAAGTTTCCCAAAAGTCTTCCTTAGCCGAATACCTGGCTAATGCAGAAAACAGCAAAGAATTAGAAGCAGGAATCGAAGATATTAAGGCTGGACGGATAACTTATATCGATCCTAAAAATTTATGGGAAAATATAAAATAGCTTCAAAGAGGTTACGGTGTTTATAGTTTCTGCCAAAGGGCATTATGCCGACAAATAACTTAATTTTTGATTATATAAACCTTATATTTCTATTAAATCTTAGTATCAAAACAAATCAATGAAGATCCTGATCTTTTATCTTATTTCAGGATAAACCTACAACTCATCATTATCTCGTTCGTGTAATTCGTAATAATTCGTGTAATTCGTATTTTAAAATGGAAGCAATTTATAAACTTAAAGCAAATGAGATCAATCCAAATCTCATGGAAGCTATTAAAAAATTATTTGGTGGCAAAGAAATTCCCAGCACCATACCTTCTGAACCTGACGAAACAACTTATCTGACCTTGAATCCGGCAAATAAAAAGCATTTATTGGAAAATATGGCCTCTGAACCAACGATTAGCTTCACAGCCGGGGAATTCGAAAAACATGTTGAAGATCTCCTGAAGCAATCAAAATAATTCAGGATAAATGAGAAAGATAACCTTTACTCCTGAGTCTTATGCCGACTATCTAAATTGGCTTGAAACTGACCGAAAAATATTTCTGAAAATTACTGAACTCATTCGGGAAGCTGCCAGAACCCCTGGAAAAGGATTAGGAAAACCAGAGTCATTGAAGCATGAACTAAAAGGTTACTGGTCTCGAAGAATTAATCACGAACATCGCCTGGTTTATTCTGTTTCTGAAAATGCTATTGAAATTAGATCCTGTAAATACCACTATTCGGATTGACCAAAATAAAGCCCTTCACATGAATGCCCCTCGTCCCGTTCGTGAAATTCGTATAAATTCGTGTAATTCGTTCCCAACTGAAATTCGTCAAAATTCGTGAAATCTTTTATCAGAAGTTAAATGACCAATCCAGACAAAATACTAAAAGAAGCTACGTCCATCATTACACAATACGGGGTCGAGAAAATCATTCTTTTCGGCTCATATGCCTATGGAACACCCCATGAGAACAGTGATATTGATCTCTTGGTTATAAAGAACATTCCGGCAAATGAAACACGTGATTTTAGAATTACTTTGAAAAAAGCTTTGTGGGTGAAATTAGGCAAACTGGAATATTCATTCGATATTATTGTTGACAACGAAAAGAGGATTCAGGAAAGAATTAATTTCGGTGATCTATTTTACAAAGAGATTTACACAAAGGGTAAAACAATTTATGCCTAATCAAGCCTACGCATTAGAGTGGCTAAGTCTGGCGAAGAAAAATCTGGACACAGCCAGATTATTGATCAGAGAGAATCACTATACTGACAGTATTGCTTTAGAAATACATCAAACTATCGAGAAATCTTTTAAAGCAGTATTTGCTTATCATGGTGTAACAATACCCAGGACACATTCTTTTCCGTATTATTTAACTTCGATTTCGAAAACCGTTCGTGAAATTCGTTTTTAAATTCGTGAAATCTTCTTCAATGGAATTTTTATTAGATTTGTAAAAAACATCAACTTATGGCTCACGTTTCAGGGATACGATTTGAAAAAGACGATCAGGGTGTCAAACGATACATACGCATTGACCTTAAAAAATACGGCAAGGAAATTGAACCTTTTCTGCAAAAGTTAAATATTGACACCGATGAGCAATTCGAGAAAGATTGGGAACAATGTTTAACACCTGAGCAATTCAAAAGTCAAATGCATTTACGGATAAAAAAATGGTGCGATAAATGAGAGTTGCATTCCATCCTATCGTTATTGACTTATCGCAAAACCAATGTTAACAGATACTGAAATCAAAAAAAAAGGATTCAAAATTTTGATTGATAACCTTGGCGATGTCGACGCAGAGAAATTCATTAGCCTGATTATCAAAGAACCTTTTGATTACACGAAATGGCAAAATACCTTATGGAGCACCAAAACCATTGAAGAAATAAGTGAAAAAGCGATGGATTACAAATCCAAACTTAAAAAATAAAGCCCACACACAAATAATCCTCGGCCCGTTCGTGAAATTCGTATAAATTCGTGAAATTCGTATTTAACTGTAATTCGTATTTACCATGGATAATAAAGAATTTGAACCAATTATTGAACTAAAAATCCTTGATATGGTTGCGTTGATTATTGATCGGAATCATTTATCCTTTGATGAAGCTATTCCCTATGTTTACAAATCGGAGTTATATACTTTATTAACTGATGAGACCACTAAACTTTGGCATTTAAGCACCACAAAGCTTTATGAGCTGCTGATTGACGAAAAACTTAATAATAAAGTTAATTTACCCGACTATGTTTAGTCAGCACACAAGACTGAACCCTGTTCAATCATTTCAACTTTTTTGTCTGGAAAGCTACCGGAGCGCTATGGATATCTCAGGCGAGCAGGCTTTAATGGAATTTAAGAAGTCGAAGGTATTTGATTATCTGGCATCGGGATATGAGGTATTGCACACCCAAAGCAAACATTACATCTTAAACGAATTAAATCAATATATTATAGGCAGGCATGGAACTCTACCACGGAAGCATTCAAAAGGTCGAACAACCTATAATTCTTGAAAAGCAACGATATGCCACATGGGTTCGACATTGTATTTGGGCCTGTTGCGAACGATACACTTTACCAAACCCTTGTGCTATTTGAAACCGGAATTTTAACTAAACCAGAAACCATTTCACGACTAAAAGTGCACCGTCTTTTCGATCAGTATTCATTTAATACTTCCTCTTCCCTTGCATGTTTATGCTTTGCTAATGCATACGAGGTGCCTGAAAACCCGTTCGTGTAATTCGTCCAGAAACTGCTGCCCCCCGTTCGTGAAATTAGTCTAAAT